>NZ_QUEH01000007.1:0-210269 GCF_003477935.1 Clostridium sp. AF32-12BH
TGTCCGTCTGGCTTTTTGTGGGAAAGCAGTACTACCGTCTCGACTGTTGTTTCAGTTTCCAAGGGAAGTTCTTTCACTTCCTCGCCATCAACAGGCACAGGGAAGTTGAATACAATCTTCTTTATCCAGCTTCCGTCTTTTCTCTTTTCCGGGAACATCTCAATTCGCTCGATAAAGGCTTTCATAAACTCTTTCTGTTCTGCTTCCGTTGCGGAATGGTAGACTTCATCAAATGCCAGTAAGAGCCGATAAATGTTATCGCCGGAGATTTTCTCCTGCTGGATGCTGCGTATCTGACTTTGCAATTCGCCAATCTGAACTTCGATTTCCTCTATCGTATCATACTGTTCATCATATCGGCGCTGCAAATCCAAAATTTTTCTGTCATAGTGGGCATCGTTGATGTCCAAGGTATCCATCTGACGCTCCAAGCGGCTTTTCGTTCCAAAGGCTTGCTTTAGCTGTCCTTGCAGAACGGCGATCTGCTTTTCCATATCCTCTGTATCAACCGCCGTTCCAATTTTCGCTTGAATTGCTTCTATAAATCGGGGATTGCTGACCATAGCGGAGATGACCTTCGCCACAAATTTGTTGATTTCCGTCTGCTCGATATTCAGCCGGAAGCTGCACTCATGTCCCGTCGGCGTAACCGTATTTTTGCAGTAGTAATAATACCGTGTTTTCTTGTCCTTGCTATGAGCCTTGGCAATATTGCCGTACATACTCTTTCCGCAACACGGGCATTTCAAAATACCGGATAGGATGTGTGCGTGGTCTGGATTGTTGACCTTTTCCCGCTTAAAGGAATTGATCTTGCGCTTTTCCTGTGCCAGATACCAATCTTCTTCGGAAATGATGGCTTCATGCTGACCATCGTAAACAGGGAACTCCGACTGCTCGACCACGTGCATCTCATTTCTTGTACCTTGCCTCTTTTCGGTTCTCCGTCTGCCATAAGCAATTTTACCCATATAAACGGGATTATCCAGTACGTCCTGCACGAAGTTCCTTGAAAATCCGGGGATGGTGTTATTTTGCCGCAGCTTCTTCACAAACCCGTTGCGGTTGAGATATTTAGCAACTCCGGCAACGCCCTCATTGGTATGGATGTAGCGGTCATAAATAACACGGATTACTTCCACTTCATCCTCCGCAATGACAAGGTTTCCGCTTTCCAATTTGTATCCATAGGGAGCGAAACCGCCGTTCCATTTGCCCTCACGAGCCTTTTGCTCCCGTCCTGCCATTGTCTGTGTGCGGATATTCTCTCGCTCGATTTCCGCCACCGCAGACAGCACGGAAATCATAAGCTTTCCGGCATCCTTGGAGCTGTCAATGCCATCCTCCACGCAAATCAGGTTGACACCAAAATCCTGCATGAGCTGCAAAGAGTTCAGAACATCGGCTGCATTTCTGCCAAATCTGGAGAGCTTAAAGACAAGCACATAGGAAACGCCGTCTTTGCAGTCCTGGATGTCGTTCAGCATCCGTTGAAACTCCTGCCTCCCTTGGATGTTCTTGCCGGAAAATCCTTCGTCAGAATACTCCCCGGCAACGACCATATCCTCGTATGCCGCATACTTCCGCAACTTGTCCCGCTGGGCATCCAAGCTGTATCCGTCTACCTGCATGGAGGTGGACACTCTCGTATATAGATAACATTTAAGTTGCTTCTTTTTCAGAATCGCCACCTCCTTCGCTCATTTCTTTTACCATCAATCCCTCGTTGCGGATATAATACTCCAAAAGTCTAAGCACATAATCCGGTGCATGGCGGTTGTCCAATTCCCACTCGGTCATAGTCCGATAAGGGATATGGACGAGCTTGCAAAAATCTTTCCGGTTCAGTCCTGTGCTTTCACGCAACTTAATAATTCTGTTTTTACAATCCATTCGTCTTTTCTCCCAAAAAGCAAAAATACACGTTGCGTACATATTATAGCATAGCCGCAACAAGTACGCAACGTGTAAATTGTAAATTTTTACGCAGCCTTATCCGTCAAAGGCTGCGCTTGCTTATCATCCTTGGAACACTCCACCGTTTGCGGTGTATCCTGCTCTAATTTATCCAAAACCTGATGCCCGTACTTCTGGAGCATCTGGCTCATAACATCCACACAGCGGTCAAATGCCGCATTATATTTCGCTTCCTCATAATATTTCTTCAATAGGCGATTCCTCCATCAAAGTTCCATATCCTGTCCACGCTTCCGGTCAGGGTGTTTGTGTTCCTGCGTTTCCTTTCCTCTGATGAGGATAGAATTGATAAAAGCCCGAACCCTTTCGGATGCAATTTCCAGTGCATCCAGAAAAGGCTGGGCTTTCTGTTTCAGTTCCATATATTTTTCGTTTACTGCTTCATACCGCTGTTTCCAGATGGAAACCGTCTTTTCAGCGGAAGCCAGTTTCTCCTTCAAGCGCTTGTTGTCAGCATTGGCGATAATGCCGTTGACCGCATAGCGTTTGAGCGTGTCGCACTCATCCGGTGTCAGCGTGATATTATTTCCGAATGTGGCTTTCTTTCCCATCGTTTCAATCTCCTGCACCGTCAGAGCAACGGTCTTTGCTGTTTTGGTTTCCTTTTGCAGAGCTTCCAGTTTCTTTTTCTGTTTCTCCGTGGCATCTTTGGCATTCTCCAACCCCCGCTCCGCCTGTGCCACCTGTCCGGTCATAGCTTCCAAACGCTGCTGTTCAGCCTGAACCTTGAACTGTGTCACTGTCAGATGTTCCTCGGTGCTGCCACGCTCTCCACGCTCCACATCGGTATATCCGGCATTTCGCATGAAATGAAAAAAGTCATCCTGCAACACACTGTAGGACGACTTCAAAATCTTTTTTCCGTTTGCGTTGAGCATGGGATTTCCGTTTTCATCAAGCAACGGCTTGGAGTCCCATTTCTTACTTCGGCTGACCTGTGTAATTGTTTCCTTTACCGTTCCCCGGAGTGCTTCATCCTTACACCGCTTCGACCAAAGAATCTGCTTTTCCACCACCGGGATATAAACCACATGAAGGTGATAGTGGTACACATCCTCGCCAAGAGCTTCGGACATTGCCCGGTTGCGCTCATCGGCGTGCATCACAGCGGAGAGGATATACTGCTCACCACCCACGATCTCCACAGCGGCTTTATAGGCATCGGTATAAAACTGTTTCGCAAATTCATAGCCGCCGTGGTTGTAGAAATAGGCGGAGTTCACATCAAACACCAACTCGCCGTATTTCACAGCATCCGGTTTCAGACCTCTTGTGGAGATCACATTATCATGCTCCATCTGCTCAAACATTTTCACATAATCATCCGTGGGTGCTTTGAAATGAACGTTCAGAGAAGTGCGCTCCGGCACGATGTCCTGATTGCTGTAGCTGTCCTTTTCACGCTCATTGTGTTCCTGTACCTTCGCCACATCCGCAGGCGTTTTCAAGTCCTGATTTCTGGCTATGGTACGGTCTATTCCATCATTTCTTGCCATTGAATTTTTGTCCTTTCTTTGAGATTTGCAGACAGTGGGGAGCTACGGAGAGGCACTTTTTCAAAGTGTAATAACCCACTATGACACTTTCATCCATACTGGCTGCAAAGTGCCGTGGGCTCTCCGAGGGCTCTCCCGAGGGGGAATGCGGTCACTGCGGTGACCTCTGCTGACCAAGGCGAAAATGTCTGCGCCTTTTCCTATGGTCAGCCCCGTCTGCATGAAGCTGTTCTGTGTCAACTTCCTCTTGCAGCCGGTGTCCACAGACACTTTTTCAAAAGCCTGTGAACATAGAAACAGCCCGAACGAGAGGATGTGTGCTGTTTCTATAACAAGCGTTTTACGCTCTTTTGCTGCGTACATACATACCAGCAATGGGATTTACTCGACCTGCCGCCATTCCTCCGGAATGTCCTCCGGTACGTACGTACACGGCGAATCTCCGTAAAACCCATTTATATGAGGTCGTGCAATGGCTTCCACTCCCATGAATCCCCACACCCGCCGTCCGGCTGAGTTGGTGATGTTGTTGCAATGCTCCAGATTGAATTTCTTGGCATTGGCAATCATGGCGTCGCTGAAGCTGCGGACTTTCAGCGGAGCAAGAGAATTTTCCTCGCACCACATCCGATAGATTTCATAGAAATCCTTGGAGCTGATGGACGCATCCGCTTTACGCTGGATGTATCCCTCGGAATCCATGAAATCAAAGATATTGTTGTTGTCACGCTTGACCGCTTCCCGGTTTTCCCGGATACGGTCACTCTCCGTAAACTTAAAGTTGTTGGCAACAAGCCGCTGCAAGCCTTCAAATGCCCACAGGAAGATACCCTCGGATTCGGCTTTCATCTTCTCCGCAAGGTCGGGATCGTCAGCTCTGTCCACTGGCTTTTCCTTGGTGGTCAGCACAAGCTGTCTGCGGTAAAAACCATCGCTGCGATCATAAAGAGCTTGCAAATCGCCGTTGCTGAACGCAAGCAGCCGGGCGAACATCCAGCCCTGATAACTCTGCTTGCCTTTGCGTTCCAAATCCATCTTGCCCTGTGCTGTCACGATGGATTTTACATAGTTGGTCTGGCGCAGAGCTTCCATCCGCATATCATCATCCACGCACAGCAGGATGTGTTCCAGATCAGCACGGGCGAAGCGGTTTTCAGAAATCTTGCCGATGCTGCCGTCTTTCATATTCGTGCCAAAGATAGCCGAAAGCACAGCTCCGATTTGGGATTTGCCCTCGCCGCCATTGCCCTTAATCACCATCATACGCTGTCCCTTGTTGGAGGGAATCAGGCAGTAGCCGATGAACTCCTGCAAGGTGGGAATGTCCTCCGCATGGAGCAGTCCGTCCAGAAAGTTCAGCCAGATCACCGGCGCAGTAGCATCGGGATTGTAGGCAACCGGCAGACGGCTTCGCACGATAGTCGGCCTGCCCTTGGTAAATGTGCCGTCCAGCAGCACCGTACCGTTGGACACATGGATGCGATCCTGCTCCGGTGGAAAGTCAGGCACTTGCGCTTCCAGTTTCAGCACTTCCAGAATGTTGGTGATCTTCCGGGGGATATTGTTTACGGCACAGAATTTCAGCTTGTCGTAAATCTCCCCACGCAGAGGAAGATCGTCCGTCACTCGACCATCGGGCGTGAAAAAAGCTCCGTTTGCGAAGATGATCCTGCGCTCTTGCAGAAATTCTTCACAAAACAGAGCTTCGTTGATGTTCTGCCCGTCAAACCACATGGGCAAGTTCATATCAGGCGTTTTCCGGTTCTTCGCCATGGTGCGCCACCTCCTTTTTCTTTCGTGCGGTATACTCTTGCAGAAAAGCAATTTTGCCGTCCAGCATCAGCTTGTCCACCAATGCCACCCGTTCTTCCAGATCACCCACCGTCAGCACATCTGCCATATATTCGATATAGCAGTGCATCTGGCAGGCTTCCACAAAACGGTCATCCAGAGCATCTTCCGGTGTCTTGGGAGCATAGCGCACTTTCCAATCTTCCAACAGATGCAAATAATCCGTCAGCACCCGGAAGCACAGCATTTCATCCTCCCGGAACTGACGGATATAGGGACGCTTCGGCTTGACCATAGCTGCGGCAGTGGGCGATTTCGGGTCAAGCCCGAAGTCCAAAGCCAGCTTTTGCGCTGCTTCATAACTGCTCAGATTGAACAGCCTTGCCACAAGGTCGATCACATCCCCTTTGGCTCCGCAGCCGAAGCAGAAAAAATAGTCCTCATTCAGCTTCAAGCTCGGATGCCTGTCGTTGTGGAACGGGCAGCAAGCCATGCCGTTGTGGCTCACTTTCAGCCCGTAGTGTTCGGCGGCTTGCTTGACGCTGATTGCCGCCTTGATGGTTTCATAGATTGTCATAGAAAACCCTCCGTTCATAATATTCTGGAAAGCACGAAGCAGCCGCCGTGATTGGCAGGTGCTTCGCTCCTTCTATTATGGTTATGACGGATTTTTCAAAAAACAGGGTAATCGGAGGACAACCCCGTTTCAAAAAACAGGACAACTTTTCAGAGAATATGGATTTCTTTACATTTGCATGATACAATCAAGAAAGTAGAAAAACAGGACAGGAGGGGCAAGCATGAACCAAGAACTGATGACATTGGATTTTTGGCAGGATACGGTTATATATGAGGGAAAAACACTTCCTGTCGGCACGCTTGCCTGTGATGCGCTGAATGTCCCTGCGGATACCATTTCAAGGATGAACGAGCAATGCGAGAACATCAATCTGCTGCTCGGAACATTAAACGCCGGACAGGATGCTTCTGCACTCTGTCCCATTGCAAGGGAAGCTACTCTGGCGATGTTGGATATTCTCAGCGAAACTCCGCCGTTCTCCTATATGGATATACCAAAGCACAGAAAACGGATTGAAAAAGTCTTTACTGTGGACAATACGCTGAAATATGTGGAGTTTGCCATAAAAGCCGCAACCAATTCTTTGCAGTTTGAAGAAATCCAGAACTTTACCGATGCGATGATGCTCCAACGCTATACCGCAGTTTTCGGGCATCTGGCATACTCCCTTGGGGAATACCAAACGGCCATGCTTGATTTTGCAGAAAAAACAGACGGCAACGAAGCAGACCGCACCGCAGAGGGTTTTGCAAAAATGTTCGGCAGCTATTTCCCGCCGGAGTTTTCCATCACGGAAGGCAATGCCTGGATGTCTACCCTGAACAATTCCGTTCAGTATGTATCCGTCATCCGTCCCGGCGAAAAAGTTGCGAAGCTGGTCAAGCGGATGCACTATGTATCCTTTGTAGGGATGTTCCGGTCTGATCTCTTTGAGGGCCTGTGTGTTGGTCATGCACCGAAGAAATGCAAAATCTGCGGCAAGTGGTTTCTGACCACCAACGCACGGCACACCAAATACTGTGGCGGCTATGCACCGGGGGACAAGCTGCACCGCACCTGTCGGCAGATCGGCAACCTGAAAGGCAGAGAACAACGGGAGCTTGCGGACGATCATCCGGTGAAACAGATTTATGAGAAACGGCTGAACACCATAAACCGCTATGTGAAGCGTGGTACTCTGGACGCTGATCTTGCGGAGGTTATGAAGAAGCTGGCAAAAGATAAGATGCTCCGGGCATTGAGCAATGTAGCCTATGCCAAGGGAGCTTATGAAAAAGAAATGGACCAGGCGGCTTTGAAAAAGGAAGCAAGTGCAAAAATATACAAAGAAAGGGACAAACATGAATAGAAAAGAACTTAGTCAGAATCATTGGAAATACTACTTAATGCTCGAAAAGCGTTTTGTTGAATCAATAGAGTTTGTAGAACTACATGAGGACAATTTTGATGCATTTTCTAACGGATATGCCCTCTTAATTCAAGCCATAGGGGCAGAGTTGGATACTGTATTCAAAGAGTTTTGCGGTTTCAATACAACGGATCGAAAAACGGTTGCAGACTATGCACAGTATATTTTGACCAACACACCGGATATAAAAAATCAAAAAATCAGTGTACAGGAATACGATATCGAAATACAACCGTTTATGAATTGGGATATTACCCAGCCCGCACAGTCGTTGCAATGGTGGGGAGCATTTACAGATGTCAAGCACAACCGCTATGAGCAGTTGAAGCAAGCAAAGCAGGAGAATGTACTAAATATCTTGGGAGCTTTGTATTTGATAGAAATGTTGTACTTGAAGAAAATCACTGATGGGACAGACGAATTTGATGTGTTTGATGAATCTTCCAACTTGTTTAGTTTGAAAAACTGGACTTCTAAGGCTGTGCCGCTGAGCCAAGCTTTTGCCGTGCTAAGCGATATGATGGACGACGAAAATAATACTACTAACAAAAAGTTCGATGCATAATTACTGTCGATATTGATAGAGAAAGAACCGAAAGGAGGTGCGCTATGCTGAGTGATTTTTCATGGGACATGACCGGATACATACCAAAACACGCTGTCAATCCGCACGGTGACGGCATCATTCCTTATGCGGCAGAGCGCATCTTCCAACTGGAACCGGAGCCTCCAGCGGTGGGCAATCTGAACGAATATATCCTGTCTGCCTTGCAGGAAAAGAATTTGATATATTTCTCATTCTTCCTACACCACTACGAGCCGCAACTTAACAAGCGCATCAAAGACTTTCTCGGTGTGGATGGCGGCGATCTGTACGACACAGACCGATTTATAGATATAAAGCTCTCCTGCCGGGAGCAAATGCTCCAAAAGCTGATGGACTATGATCCTGCCAAGGGTGCGAAGTATGCTACATACATTTTTCCATTCATTCGGGATGCTATGCTACGTTTTCGCATGGGAGAAGAAAAATGGTCGGTATCCTCCCTGACCAATTACAAAATGGTGCGGTCAATGGCTTGGCTCTACCATAACAGCAAGGATGCAGTCAGCGAATTTGCCAAGAAGTACAACTGTGATCTTGCCCTTGCGGAAGAATATCTGAAAGTTGTCCGTGGCATCCGCAATCAGCAGCCTTTCTATGTGACAGACGAGGACGGCGAGGAAACCGACGAAGATGTTGCCCTTGATGATACTTGGAACTATGCCGACATTCTCTGGAACGGCATACAGGCGGAAAAGGTGCAGCGGGCTTTTGAGAAACTGAACTACCGGGAGCAGACCTTGCTTGAAAAGCGGCTGGCAATCTGCATGACCTGTGGGCGTGTCGGCTCATGGAAAGGTCGTCCCACCTTTGAGGAACTTGCAGTTATGTTCGAGGGCAGCACAGCCAGCGGTGCAGAGCGAGCCTACCGGAAAGCGGTGGACAGGCTGACGGAATTATTGGTTGCCGAGGGCGCAATCCATGCTGTCCGGCTGAAACAGAAGTCCAAAACCAAGCGCAAAAAGAAAATTGCCGCCGCAATCTACGAATACCAGGCAGACTGCGACGGCGAATGGGGCGAGATTTCCTTGGATTTTGAAAACGGCACAGCGGAGATTATCCGACTTGCCGATTGGGATACCATGAAAACAAACCGCTTTGCCAACAAGGTAATATCCTACCTTTTGAGCTGCGAGAATGAGAAGCTGCCAAAGGAAACTACAGTAGCGTTTGAATAAGCTTATAAATATTAAAAATCATTTCTTTTGACACAGAGAATACAAATCGGTGTTGTACAGTAAGGGCGAAAGGAGGAAAAGTATTATGAACAGTAAGATTTTGATTGTAGAAGATGAGGCCAAGTTGCGGGAAATCCTGTGTGACTATTTCAGCAGCAAGGGAGAACTGCCTGTTGAAGCAAGCAACGGAATACAGGCGCTTGAGCTGATTGATGAAAATGAATTTGACGCAGTTTTGCTTGACATTATGATGCCGGAGCTTGATGGGCTTTCTGTCTGCCGTGCTGTGCGCAGAACAAACGATGTTCCTATCATTTTCCTCACAGCCCTTTCCGACGAGGAGGACAAACTGCTGGGTTATGAACTCGGTGCAGATGATTATGTGACGAAGCCATTCACCATGTCTGTCCTTTATGCAAAAACTATGGCGCTCATCAAGCGTAATCAGCGCAGTGTCCTTGCCGGTGACCGGATGGAGGTCAGCGGGATCACTCTGGAGCTGACTGCAGGCAGAGCTTATGCTGGAGGCAAGGAAGTCTTTTTGACGCCGAAGGAGTTTGCTCTCCTTCGCTGCCTGATGCAGAATAAAAACCTTGTCATGAGCCGTGAGCAACTTCTGGTTAAGTGCTGGGGTTACGACTACGAGGGCGAATCTCGGGCTGTAGATACCCATATTAAGCGATTGAGAGAAAAACTTGGCGACTATGCCGAATGCATCAAGACCGTTATTAAGGCGGGTTATAGATTGGAGGGGTGACGATGAAAAAAATCTCCAAAGGCTATCGGATTGCATCAGCTCTTTTCCTAATCTGGGCGATTGTTGATTTCCGCAATTATGCAACAATCGGGAAAGACCTTGTAGCTTATTATTCTGGTGAAAGCATTATTTGGGAATTAGTACAGGATAAACTGTTTCAAGGAATTGTAAAGGTTGTTTTGGCTGTCGCCATCATCGTGGTTGGTCTAATCAGAGCAAGGAAAAAGAAACAGCGTACCGCTCTGACAGCTATTACTTGCCTACTTTCCCTCGCATTGTTTGTAATTTGGGGAGCAGGAATGTTCTGCTTGACCTCCGTTACTGCTGAGTATGCCGCCACAAGATATCTAAATGGCTATCGCGATTTTGCATCTACCATCGCAACTCGAAGCTTTGAACACTGGTTGGGGAAAGGTTTTGATTCCAGTTATGCGAACTACGATGCAAATCGCCGGTGGGAGGCGGTAGACGACGGCGGACATGCAGATACTTTTTATGGTGCGAGATTTATAGTTGGTGAAGATGATGAATTTCTAAAGCGGCCAAACAGCAACAAGGTATATTCTGCTACTGCTGTTTATGATGCAGGAGGAAATCTTCTTGAATGTAGTTGGTCGGATTTCTTTTACTTCGAGTATTTGACAGAAAACCAATGGGATAATCGAGAGGAAAGATCCGGGAATAATGCCCGTGCTTTCTTTGATAGAGAAATGCTTACTGAGAAAGGTAAGGAGATACTCAGCAACAGCGTTCTGACATTCGATGCTGCCGCAATGCGCTTTACCGGGACTTTTGATGGTGTCGAGTTCACACCCATCAAAATTGAATATATCGATTGGGACGAATTCCAGCATGCCTTAGATTCAAAGGGAAGTGGTCAGTATACCGTTTCCGGCATCGTAGAGGATTACGATCTTCAATGGAACACCATGTACGAAGATGCCTCTGACGCTTTATCCAGTGAGGACGTTGTTGTATTCTACTCTGATTGGTTTGATGTTTGCTATAATGAGATATCTCCTGCTTTTTCGTACAAAGGAACAGACTATGAAAATGTAGCTTCCCTTGTTGCCAAACTTGGACCGGAACTGGCTGCCGGAGCAAAGAATTTGACTTTCTACGATGGCCTTGACCTTTTAATCCCAAGTGTGAACTACTGTCACAGCTTCGATGGAGAAACCTATTATGACCCATACTATTATGGGGAGGCTGCCTATGCAGAAGAAGCGCCTGATCTCCATTTTTATACCGTGAGTGTCGTGTACTGCTCTCCTTGGCGCACCGCATTTGGCGAACTGAGCGTTGTGTACTTAATTACACTTCTTATTGCAGTGGCACTTGTGTTCGTATTACGCTCCATAATAAAAAATCATTTAATCCAACCTGTCCTATCGGTTGGAGAAGCGCTGATGAGCGAAGAAGAGAAGAACTACCTATATCCGGAAATGTCAAAAGCTTGGTATGAAAGCAAGTTGCTACAAGAGGGTTTCGCCAAGCATAGCGATAAGAGCCGGATGCAAAGAAACGAGATTACACGCTTGAACACGGCACTTGAGTATGCAAAAGCAGCTGAGGAAAACCGTCGTCAGATGACCTCTAATATTGCCCATGAACTGAAGACTCCGCTGGCGGTGATTCACAGCTATGCAGAGGGACTGAAGGAACACATTGCAGAAGACAAACGTGATAAGTATGTGGATGTGATCCTTGCGGAAGCCGAGCGAACGGACGGTATGGTTTTGGAGATGCTGGATTTGTCCAGACTTGAAGCGGGTAAAGTGAAGCTCTCACGGGATGAGTTTTCGCTTGCCGATCTTACGAAAGCCATCTTCGAGAAACTCCAAATGGCGGCAGAGGCAAAGGAACTGCAGATCAGCTACGAGTTCCCGGAGCAAAGCACCATCGTTGCGGACGAGAATCGAATTGCACAGGTGGTTGAGAATTTTGCGACCAATGCAGTCAAGTACACCCCCGCCGGTGGCAGTGTCACAGTACGGATTCAGAACAATCGTGGTAAAACCACATTCTCCATCGAAAATGACAGCAAGCCTCTTTCCGCAGAAGCTTTGGCTAAAGTATGGGACACTTTCTATCGAGTTGATGAATCCCGCTCCGGAGGCGGCACGGGGCTTGGTCTTGCTATTGCGAAGAATATCGTGGAACTGCACGGCGGCAAGTGTTCTGTCCGAAACACGAAGACGGGTGTGGAGTTCCAGTTTACAATTTAAAACCTTGTTAGAAACAACACGGCCCACCGATCATTTTGACCGGTGGGCTGCGCTATGTTTATTCAGTTCAATCCATCAACTGATGTTCCGATACGCCTTGCACAAACCGTTCTAAATCACCGCCAAACACAAGCTGTGCATATTCCAGCGGCTTGTTGTAGATTAGCCAGTCCAGCTCCGACCGCTGATACATATTATCGGCAACCTCATTCTCCACGGCAATCGTGTCAATCGCAATCATGCTGCCATCTGCAAATTTCAGCTCCACACAGGCGTTATCCATGTTGAACTCACAAGAAATCAATCTATCCATAAGAAACCTCCATTCTGCGGGATGTTAGATTATCCCAAAATATTTGAATGCTTCTCGGATTGCTTTCTCTTTTTCTGGTGGACACTGGGGCTGTCTGGAATCCTCGGATTTCGGCAGATTATAGTTTTTGCCTACCTCAATCCCGCATTTCCGCTTAATCTGTGAGATATAGAGGTTGGACACCTTTAACCCGGTATGCTCCAACACATACTCCTTGATCTGCGGATAGGTAGCTCCATCTTGGAACTCTGACATATCCATATCTTCCAAAGAGAACTCAACCCGAATCTTTTTCGAGTCGACCTCGCCCTTGGAAAGCAAGACAACCGTCTCCACATGCCCGGTCGCCGGAAACATATCCACCGGCCACGCGCCTTCAGCCCGATATCCCATCTTATTAAACACGCCCAAATCTCTCGCCAGAGTATCCGGTCCGCAGGACACATAGATCACGGTCTTTGCTTTCACTGCTGCCACTGCCTTAATGAATGCCTCTGTGCTTCCAGCTCTTGGCGGGTCCATCAGGACGACATCCACGCTATCGCCGGATGCGGCCATCTGCATCATGAATTCGGTTGCGTCGTTGCAGAAGAAACGGATGTTCTTGACATCGTTGCATTTTGCGTTCTGGATGGCATCGCGCACAGCATCGGCATTTAACTCGACACCGATGACTTCTTTTGCTTTGGATGCAGCGATGATTCCGATGGTTCCGATTCCGCAGTAAGCATCCAGCACGCGCTCGTTTCCGGTCAAATCAGCCAGTTCAATGGCTTTGCCGTACAGATACTCGGTCTGCACCGGGTTTACCTGATAGAAGGATTTCGGGGAGATGCGGAATTTGCAACCGCACAGCTCGTCTTCAATAAATCCTTTCCCGTACAGTACGTGTTCTTTGTCTCCCAGCACCATGCTGGTGCCGCGGTTGTTGATGTTCTGGACAATGGTGGTGATCTCCGGGTGTTTCTGGCGCAGGGCTTTGACAAAGTTATTCTTGGACGGGAATACCGGGGATGCGGTGACCAGAACAACCATGATCTGACCGCTGGTAAAGCCACGGCGAATCAGCACATGGCGCAGCAGGCCATAACCGGTGTCTTCGTCGTATGTGTGAATCTTGAAGGATTTCAGCATGCCGCGGATCGTACCAATGATCTCGTCTGCTTTCTTGTCTTCGATCATGCAGGTCTCTACCGGCACGATGTTGTGTGTTTTCTCTTCGTAGACACCGGAAATGGCTTCTCCCTTGCGGTAACCAAATACTGCATGGACTTTGTTGCGGTAATGGAATGGATCATCCATGCCTTTGATGCCGTGTACTTTACAATAATTTCCGAGAAGCTTCTGCATCTGGCTCTGTTTCATCTGGAGCTGCTCTTTGTAAGGCATCTCCAGATACTGACAGCCGCCGCAGCGATGAGCAACCGGACAAAGCCCCTTTTTCTTTGCCTGCTGCGTCTTTTCTGCCGCCCGCTTCTGCTCTGCCGGTGTCTGTGCCTGTGCTTTTGCGTTTTTCTGAAAAGCTCCTGATTTCTGCTTCGAATCTGTACCTATTCCAAAATTTTTATCGTTCTTTCCAACAAATTTCCCAGTGTTTTTCTGAACAAATTTGCGCTCAGATTTTCTATCATTTTCGCGGCCGAACTCCTGTGCAGATTCCTGCGTTCCTCTTTTTCCAAGCTTTGCTCCTTTTTTTACATCGGTTTTTCCATTCCGATTCCGGTCATCTTCCCGATGAAGGTCCTCAGAAAAATTCCTGAAACCTTTCTTTTCGAAATTTTTCCCTATCTTCTCGCCTTTCTTCTCTCCAGCGCCTCTCACCGTTTTCTCTCCTACCCACTCCTCAAATTTCTCATCCAGACTCCAGCTCTGCTTTCTGGCAGCTGACTTTTTCTTTCCTGTTTCTTTTTTTATATTTCTATCCTGTTTCATACTATTCAAATCCTTGCCTTTTTCATCAATTTTTATATAATGATACCAGAGTCAAAAGGATTTTGAACCTTGAGACCCGCCAAAAACATGAATCATTACCTACATTACAACATATTTTCAGGAGGATACCCCATGGATCACACAGCTGATAACAACACACAAGCCGGTGCTGCACGCACCGGCGAGGATTCTTTCTATATCGATCCGGTTCTCTACACCGGGCGCCCGGAAAACTGTTCTGGACGGCTGGAAAAGGAGATCCGCACTTATGACCTTCTGGATGAACTCCAGATTCCTTATTGGCGTCTTGACCACGATGCCACCGCCACGATCGATGCCTGCCATGACGTGGATGTCCGGCTGGATATCGAGATCTGCAAAAATCTGTTCCTGTGCAATGCCCAGAAGACCCAGTTTTATCTGCTCATGATGCCGGGGCACAAGAAGTTTAAGACAGCAAAGCTTTCCAAACAGATTGGAAGTGCCCGCCTTTCCTTTGCGACACCGGATTTCATGGAACAGTTTCTGGATATTACACCGGGCTCCGTTAGTGTGCTTGGTCTTATGAATGACCATGATAACCGGGTGCGCCTCCTCATTGACCAGGATGTGATCGATCACCACACCTTTATCGGATGCCATCCATGCATCAATACTTCGAGCTTAAAGCTTTACACAAAAGACATTTTGGAGAAATTTCTCCCTGCCGTCCATCATGAGTACACCGTCGTTCATCTTCCCTGGGAGGATTGATCTGATTTCATGGTGAGTATCCACGGTCCCACAGCGGCTGCCAGACCGGCAGCCCTGCCATGGAACCCTTTCATTGATTTTTACTTTTTCAGCGGTCTGGTTACTTCTTTTAACCAGGCCGTTTCTTCTTCCGTTAAGTACGGCGCGATCTTTTTATATACCTGCGCATGATACTCATTCAGCCATGCCACATCCTGTTCTTCCATCAGGGAAACATCCACCGGCTCTAAGTCGATCGGTACATAAGTCAGGTACTCAAAGCTTAAGAACTGACCATACTCGGTCTTTTCATCCTTCTTACAGTATACCAGGTTCTCGGTGCGGATTCCGTGGCTTCCTTCGATGTAAAGGCCCGGCTCATCGGAACATACCATACCCGGCATGAACGGGGCACTGTCCTGACGTTCCGGAACTACGCGGTAGCGGATGCCGATCGGCCGTTCATGCACGTTCAGCAAATAGCCTACCCCATGACCGGTTCCGTGATTGAAATCCAGTCCGCGTCTCCAAAGTGGTTCTCTTGCCACATAGTCCAGGCTCAGCCCGCTGCAGCCCTGCATGAATTTCACATGGCCCAGGCGCAGCATACTCATCAGCACCAGCGTGTAATGTTCCTTTTCTTTCTCGGTCACTGGTCCCAGCGCGATGGTACGGGTAATGTCCGTACTGCCCTCATAATACTGTCCGCCGGAATCCACCAGATACAGTCCCCGCGCCTGCAGACTTGCAGCGTGTCCAGGCACTGCATGATAATGGCACAATGCCGCATTTTCACCGTAAGCAGAAATGGTCGGGAAGCTCGGTTCCAGTGCACCATGTTCCAGACGCAGCTGATCCAGGTAAGCCGCCACACTGCACTCGTCCATTGGAATCTTTCCGATATTCTTCTTTAACCAGTAAATGTATTTGGTCATAACCACACCATCCGTGATGTGGGCTTTTTTCATATTCTCAATCTCGGTCGCGTTTTTCTGTGATTTCGCATATACGGTCGGATTCATCTGGTCCACAATCTGGTTCTGCCCCTGTACGCTCTCATAAATTGCATAGTTAACGCGGCTCTTCTCTAACAAAATGCGATGACCTTTTAATTCTTTCACATCTGCATAAATGTCATTGTATGGGCGCACGGTAACACCCAGGGTGTTCAGATAATCCTGTACCTCGTCAGAAAGCACCTGCGGATTTACATAGAAGAACAGCTGCTCTTTGGTCACCATCAGATAAGAAAGTACAACCGGGTTATACGGGATGTCATTTCCGCGGATATTTAACATCCAGACAATGTCATCCAGTGTTGTAAGGATATGCACATCCGCATAAGCCTTCTCCATCGCTGCCCTTACGTTTGCAATTTTCTCGGAAGCAGACTGTCCTGCATATGTTTCGTCCAGAATCCAGACTGGCTTCGCAGAAAGTTCCGGACGATCTTCCCAGATTTCTCCGATCAGGTCATGGTCCGGGCAGATCACTGCCTGCTTAAGAGAAAAACGCTCTTTTAAGTTCTCTCCGGTCTTGCTGTTGATGACACGTCCATCAAAGCCCAGCACACCCTGTTCCGGCATATGCTCTTCCAGGTACTGTTCCATAGTCGGCACTCCTGGCTGCCCCATCTTCATCAGTTCCACACCGCTGTCTTTTAACTCGCCTGCTGCCTGGACAAAATAACGGCCATCTGTCCAGAGACCGGCCCAGTCTTTCGTGATCAGTGCCACACCGGAAGAACCGGTAAAACCAGTGATATATTTTCTGCACGTGAAATGCGGACCCACATATTCGGATTCGTGAAAATCTGCCGTCGGTACCAGGTAGGCATCCATGTGGTAAGTCTCCATCCGGCTGCGGAGACGCTCAATTCTGTTTGTAATCTCGTTCATGATAGTATCCTCTTTTTCTTCTTTTTATACTGTTGGAATCACGTTGCCGCCTATAACAGCCTTGTCTTTCTTCAGATGTTTCTGACAATCTGCCGCCGCTGATTCCGTAATTATCATTTTTTAATTCTGGCGCATGGCATCTTCAATGGCAGCCGCAATGCCCTCACTGTAGGTCGGATGCGCACGCATTGCCAGAGAAAGCTGTTCGGCTGTGAGTCCATTGGCAATGGCAGTTGCCATCTCTCCGATCATGTCTGTAGCGCGCGGACACATCATCTGTGCACCTACGATCGTATTCGAATACGCCTCAAAGATCAGGCGGATAAAACCGTGTTCTTCCCGCGCAATGATGGATTTTCCATTTTCTCCCATGTCATAAACACCGCAGCGCACTTTCATGCCAAGTTCTCCGGCCTTCGCTTCCGTGATTCCCACGGTTGCAATTTCCGGCTCCGTGTAAATACAGCTTGGCACAATCGGAAGCGAAACAAACATACCGTTCGGCACGGCCTCCAGGCGTATGGTATGCGGTTTTCCGGCCAGATTTTCAATTACATACGTTGCCTGCGCCATGGCGACATGCGCCAGCTGGGTTTTCGCGGAGACATCGCCAATGGCATAAATGCCAGCTTCACTTGTCTGGAAATCTGCGTCTACGACAGGTCGTCCTTTCTCCATCTGCAGAGTCATATCCTCACCGAGAAGTCCTTCCGTATACGGGGTTCTTCCTACAGCCACCACGACCTGATTGGTCTTGATCTGAATGGTCTCGTTGGTCTCAAGATCACGCACCATACATACCAGACTGTCTTCCTTTCGGATTTCCTCCACCATGGCATTGCAATATACCGTAATGCCCTTATCGGTCAGCTGTTCTTTTAATGCCTCAGAAACCTCCTCGTCCATCGGTCCTAACAGGTGCGGTCCTTTCTCTACGATGGTTACTTTGGAGCAGAGTGCCTGGAATATCGTAGCAAACTCTACGCCAATGACACCGCCTCCCATGATCACAATCCGGTCGTAATTCCAGGTCGGCACAGCCAGCAGACGGTCGCTGTTGATGACGCCGGGAAGGTCGATTCCCGGAATTTTCGGCATCACCGGCTTTGCACCGGTGGCAATGATGATGTTTTTCGCCCGAAGATATTCTTTTCCGTTTTCTCCCACCACTTCAATTGTCTTTTCGCGGCGGATGGTCGCTTTCCCTTTGATAAAGGTAATATCATTTTTATCAAATAATTTCTGGATCTCGTCCCGGTAACGACGCACGGAACGCTTTTTGTAATCCTGCATTTTTGCAAAATCAAAGGAGATAAAATCTGTTGATACTCCAAACTCATCTCCATGCTGCATCATGGAAAAAATATTGGATGCATGTAAAAGTGCCTTCGTCGGAATACAGCCGCGGTTGATGCAGACACCGCCCAACTTGTCCTCATCGACTACCGCTACTTTCATACCAAAGGAAGCTCCTTTGATCGCTGCGGTATAGCCGCCCGGACCTGCCCCGATAATCACCAGATCGTAATAAGATGCCATAATTTAAAATTCCTTTCACCTGTATCGTTAGATTGTATATCATGGAATATTTGTTTTTTAAGCCGCAAAAAGTGAATAACTCACCACGGTCTCATTCTCCAAAAAGATGCAGTGCCTCACATGCTTTATAGACTCCGTCTTCTGCAATATCATCTGTGACGTAATCAGCTGCCGCTTTCAACTGCGGATGGGCATTGCCCATGGCTACACCGGTTCCGGCAGTCGTCACAATTTCATAATCATTCATACTATCGCCAAATGCGATAGTATGTTCAAGCGGTATATCCCACACTTTACACAGACGCTTCAGTCCTTCTGCCTTGGACGCGTCCTTCTCGATGATATCTGCTCCCTCACGGCTCGAAAACATAGGCAGCTTGAGCATTGGAAATGCCTCCTCCACCTCTTTTGCGCCTGGTTCACGCCCAATATAGGCAAGCGTCCGCACCGGCATATCCAGAAGCTTCCACGGGTCGCGGAACTTCCGGTCTGACATCTGCCACCGCACCATATCGTGACGTGTCACACACCATGGATTGATAAAATAATCGGTATCTCCCACCGTCATACCGATGGCATAATCTTTATTCTCTGCAAAATGCAGCAATTCTTCCACCAGTTCCCGTTTCATACAGTGCTCGTAGATCAGTTTGCTGCCAACGGTAATCTTGTTGCCATTTAAATGAATAATGGCATCTGGCTTCACCTGATCGGCAAGTCCTTCGCTGAACTTGGCATCCATGTCGCGGCCGGTGGCAATGACAATATAGTAGTGTTCATGCAGCCGGTCCAGCGCCTTAATGGCACTGTCCGGAATTTTATAATCTGCATGGTTCAAAAGCGTCATGTCCATATCAAAACTGACAATTCCCTTCATAGCAATTCTCCGTTTTCTTTCTGTGATCGCAGTTCCTTTTTTCAGGAAACGCCATAATCCTAGTATCCATGATAGCAAAGTACGGGAGGGCTGTAAAGTCCAGAGGAAAGAATTTCCTATAAACGAATCTGAAAATTTATAAAATTTCATACAAATCTCTTTTCAAACTTCCGATTTTCTGATATACTATCATGGTTCAATCGGGGTATGGCGTAGCTTGGTAGCGCGCTCGGCTGGGGGCCGAGAGGTCGCAGGTTCAAATCCTGTTGCCCCGATTTTATGCCTTAAAATGAAGTATAAATTACTTAATTTGAGCAAAATAATTCATACTTTACAAAAAGATGATTGCTGCGCAGAGTGGCAATCATCTTTTCATTTCTTATCGAAATATTATACCGTCTCCCCTCCTGTCACTCTACGGATATGAATAGCCAGAAATCCCGTCTCTTCCCGCGCAAACTCCAGCTTTAATTCCTGTTCCAACTTTCGCAGGATCTGCTCTGCCAGTTCGTATTCTTTCGGGAAATTTTCCCTGGCATAGGATTCCAGATCTAAGTCGGTGCGTTCGCCTTTGCGGGCACGGGCCAGCATATAACGGACATGACTCATCAGCCGGTTGTAACCAAGCGAGCTGTAAGGCAGTTTCTTTCCGGTGCTTTCCTCGATCATGGACATACAGGCATTGACAAGACGCGCTGTTTCCAGCGAATCCGCTACATTTTCCTGTGCCAGCCCGGCATGGATATGCAAAGCGATGTAACCGGCCTCATCTTCTCCAAGTTGGATTCCTGTCATCTTTTTTAAGATTACGCATCCTTTTTTCGCAGCCTCATACTCTTCCTCGAATAATGCTGCGATATCCGCTTTAAATGGATTTGGAATTTCCTTTTGTTCCTTCGCCCGCGCTGCTGCCATGGCGATATGATCCGCCATGGGGATCAGAATATCATGCTGCAAAACTCCCATCGTCTCTTCTGCAAGCTCTATGATTTTCCCCGCTGCTTCTATATAAACCGGGTCAATTCCATTTACCCTGGTCAGAGCAGATGTTTTCTCATTGACCATTTCATAGCGCTTTGCCTGCGGAAGCGTCTGCATCCGCTCCCCCATCCGGTGTCCGAAGCCGACTCCGTTTCCAAGAAGAATCTGTTCCTGCCCGGTGGCATCATCCAAAACCAGGATTCCGTTGTTGTTTAATACTTTGATCACCCGATACATTCCCCTAACCTCCACGTTTCCTTTTCTTCCCTTATTATACACGACAAATCCCGATTACCAAACGCTTTTTTCATGCTGTCTGGCATTTTCAAACAGCACAAAGGACGCGCCCTTCACGCGTCCTCTGTCTGTTCTATAAAAAATACTCCCTAAGTTTTATTGAATGATCATTCCTATCTGATCCAGCCGTTTCACCTGTTTTTCTCCCTCTAAGGTTAATCGCTGTCCCTCTGTCAGACCGGTAAAGATCACAATGCAGGCATCGCTCACAGCGTGCTCCCGAATATATGCCGGGTCAAATTCCATCAGCTTATCGCCCTTTGCGATTTTCTGTCCATCGCTCACGAAGACTTGAAAGCCTTCCCCATTTAATTTTACGGTATCAACACCGATGTGAAGCAGATACTCTGTTCCGTCTGCCGCTTTCATGCCAATGGCATGCTTGCTTGGGAACACGAACATCACCTCACCGTCCTCCGGTGCCACAACCGTTCCATTCTCCGGCATGACCAGATAGCCGTCTCCCATGGCTTTGCTGGCAAATGCTTCATCCGGAGCTTCGGTGATCGGCTTTAAGATGCCTTCAAACGGAGAATACAAAACATGGCCCGGGTTTGTCTGTTCTCCGGCAGATTTTTCGGTTTCCGGCTCTATATTTTTTTCTGTCTTGCGTTCTGCATCTTCTCCATTCTTACCTGTCTCGGCAAATACGGTTTTCGTTTCTTTCCTGTGCTCATCTTTGCCAGACTCTGCAGTTACTGCTTCTGCCTCTTCCTCGTGTTCTTCTGCCAGATAAGACTCCAGCTCCGATTTGATCACGGTAACCTGCGGTCCGTAAATGATCTGGATTCCCTGACCTTTTACGATCACACCTACCGCTCCAGTGCTCTTAAGCAGCTTTTCATTTACCAGAGACGGATTCTCAATGGAGCAGCGCAGTCTGGTTGCACAGCAGTCCACCGATGTGATATTCTTTCTGCCGCCCATGCCCTTTGCAATAGCTGCACTCCGGTTGTCGTTTGCTGCTGTCTGGCTCTGGCGTTCTCCCTCTTTCGCCTCGGCCTTGCGGGCATTCACATCTGCTTTCGTATAAAGCTTTGTTTCCTCGTCATCGTCCTCGCGGCCCGGGGTCTTTAAGTCAAACTTTTTGATGAGAAAGCTGAAAATGAAGTAATACAGCAGGAAATAGACGATTCCTGCCGGAATAATGCGCAGCCAGCTGGTCTTCGCATTGCCCTGCAGCACACCAAAGATCACCAGATCCAGAAGCCCTCCGGAGAAGGTAAGTCCCACCGCAATATTCAAAATGTGTGCGATCATGTAGGCACTGCCCGCCAGGATCACCTGTACGGCAAACAACATCGGTGCTACAAACAGGAAAGAAAATTCAATCGGCTCTGTAATACCGGTGAACATCGAAGCAAGTGCCGCACTTAACAGAAGACCTCCTGCTGCTTTCTTCTTTTCCGGCTTTGCACAGCGGTACATAGCAAGTGCTGCTCCCGGAAGTCCGAAGATCATAAAAATAAACTCACCGGAGAAATACCGGGTAGCATCTGCGCTGAAATGCGCCACGTTGGAGGATGCCAGCTGTGCAAAGAAAATGTTCTGACCGCCCTGGATCAGGTTTCCATCTACCATCATGGTACCGCCCACTGCCGTTTGCCAGAATGGCATGTAAAATACATGATGCAGACCAAACGGAATGAGCGCACGCTTAATGATGCCGAAAATCAGGGTTCCGAAATATCCGGTTCCAGTAACCAGTCCGCCCAGCGCAAAGATGCCGTTCTGGACAGCCGGCCAGATAAAATACATCAGAATGCCAACTGCAACATAAGTAACCGTGGAAATGATCGGCACAAAGCGGGATCCGCCAAAAAACGATAATGCGCTTGGCAGCTGTATTTTATAATAACGGTTATGAAGCGCCGCAACACCAAGTCCCACGATAATACCGCCAAATACACCCATCTGCAATGTCTGGATGCCGCAGACATTTGCAATGGTTCCATCTAACACGTCCGGTGCGATGGAACCGTCTGCCAGAACCTTTCCTGACAGTGAAAGCACCGCATTGATGGACGCGTGCATGACGAAAAAGGAAATCATAGCCGATAACGCGGCTACTTCCTTTTCCGCCTTTGCCATACCAATGGCAACTCCCACTGCGAAGATGATCGGCAGGTTGTCAAAAATCACATTTCCAGCCTTGCTCATGATCACAAGCAGTGCATGCAGGATCGTCCCATTTCCGAGAATTCCCTGCAGACCATAGGTTGCGATGGTCGTCTCGTTCGTAAAGGAACTTCCGATTCCAAGCAAAAGACCTGCGACCGGAAGCACCGCGATCGGGAGCATAAAGCTTCGCCCCACCCTCTGGAGCACTCCAAAAATCTTGTCCTTCATGTTCTTTCTCCTTTTTATTCCGAGTATTCAGATGCACATGGATGTTTCTTTCCGGAATTTTCTGCCGACAAACTATAGAAAAATATAGCTGCATTATCTTAAGCATACCCCGAAATCCCGGATTTCACTCTGTTTTACAGGAAATGATGCAAAACAAAAAGGCATGAATCGAAAGGACACCGTTTTGATGTCCCTTCGGTTCATGCCTGCTTTACCAGTAACACACCTGAATCTCTGTTTGTGATATTAGTATAGTTGGGGATGTGGGATCTGTCAACTAGATTTTAGTTAGATTATTATCTGCGGTATGCTTATTGATTTAGCTGCATCCGCAGCCAGAATCATTTACATCTCCCGGAAAACCCGGTCGTCCTCCTGGCCCTCCTCCTTCCCCGGGTCTTCCAGGTCTGTGGTCCTTATCCCGTCCTTCCCGGAATCCATCACGGAATCCGGCTTCATATCCTTCCCGGAATCCATCCTGGAACGCTTCTCTGGTATTTCGGTTCCATCCGCAGGAGCCTCCCCATCCCCAGTTATTCCAGCCGCAGCCATTATTGCAACTACTTCCGCAGCCGCCCCATCCATTCCATCCCCAGTCATTGCCGCATCTTCCGCAGCCATTACCGCAACCGTTATTGCATCTGCCGCAGTTGTTACCACAGTTCCCACAGCCTCCGCAGCCACCGCGGTTCCAGCCACCACAGTTGTTACCACAACGGTTATTTCCGCATCCATTCCAGTTACACATGATCAAAACTCCTTTTTTCTTGCTTGTACTATATCTTATGAGCAGAGAGAGACAAGGGTGACAACCTCTGGGAGCGACCGTGACATGATTCTTATGCACCGCTTTTTTCTGTGGCACATAAGATGATACTAGAAACTCTGGAAAGGATTTTCATCATGGATTATTCCAATAACCGATGCGGCTGTATGCAAAGACCTCATTTGCTTCAGCCGCCTGCCGGCAATACAGAGAATGCCAGTCCTTGTTCCATGCAGCGTTCTATGCAGCCGGATATTCCTTACCAACCGCTTTCATCCGGAAATGTGAATGCGGGTTCTGGTTTTTATACAACAAGAAGAAACGACAGACCTTCCTGCCCGCTGAATCAGAGCAATGAAAGCAGACAAGTGACAGCACCGAATGCGGAAAGAGAGTGTCTACGGAATATGCCGGTCGCAATGGCGTATACACCCATGCAGCGCTGGAACCAGGTGTACGACAAAGAGCGTGGGCTTACCCGTGGGACCATTTTCCCCGAGCTTGACCTGCCGTTTGTGATGGGGAGGTGCAGATAATGGGTGCATGTAATGACCGGCTTTTGCAGAATGTATATGAAACTGGCTTCGCACTGGATGAAGCCACCTTATATCTGGATACGCATCCAAAATGCCCTATGGCCATGCAGTATTTTCAAAATGCACGGCGTATGAACGAACAGGCAATCCGTGCGTACGAAAAAGAAAATGGTCCGCTTCTGATTGCGAATGCAGATGCAGATACCTGGAACTGGATCCAAGGACCATGGCCATGGGAAGGAGGAATGCGCTGATGTGGAGATATGAAAAGAGACTGCAGTATCCGGTAAAAATTTCACAGCCGAATCCGAAGATGGCACAGTTTATCATGAGTCAATACGGTGGACCAGATGGCGAAATGGGTGCATCCATGCGTTACCTTTCCCAAAGATATGCGATGCCATATGATGTAGCAAAAGCTTCTCTAACAGATATCGGAACGGAAGAGCTTGCCCATTTGGAAATCGTAGCGGCAATTATTCATCAGCTTACACGGAATCTGACACCGCAGAAAATCGAAGAGTCTGGTTTTGGCCCTTATTATATTGACCATACAACCGGTATCTGGCCACAGGCAGCAGGTGGTGTTCCGTTTAATTCCTGTGAATTTCAATCCAAAGGAGATCCGATTACAGATCTGTTTGAAGATCTTGCTGCGGAACAAAAGGCACGCAGCACCTATGATAACATTCTTCGCGTCGTAAAAGATCCAGAAGTGTGCGATCCGATCCGCTATCTGCGTGCAAGGGAAATCGTGCATTTCCAGCGGTTTGGTGAGACGCTGCGACATGTGCAGGATCAGCTGGACAGCAAAAATTTCTATGCGTTTAACCCGGCTTTTGATAAGTCTGCAAGTGCCGGAAATACTCCAGGGCAGAATTGCAGTTAAAATCACAAAAGCCACAAAATGCACACGAACGAAGAAAAACTCCAGAGGTGTCTTTTTCACCTCTGGAGTTCGCCGTTTTTCATTTCGTGTTTAGTTTCCTTTTTCGTGTTCTTTTTTCAGTTTTTCGTAACAGAATTTGATAATATCTTTTCTGGTTATGATCCCAATGAAAAGTCCCCTGTCATCTACCACCGGAACAAAATTCTGGTTCAATGCGCAGTCGATCATGTCTTCCATCCTGGATTCTGCCGTTACCGGCTTATAATCCGCCCGCCGTGCAATGGACGCAACCGGGGCATTCTCTGCTTCTTTGAAATTCATCTGATATTCTTTCCGGATTCCCCAGAGCAGGTCTCCTTCGGTTATCGTTCCGGCATATCTTCCGTCTTTGGATAACAGCGGAATGGTGGAATAACGGAACCTTTCCATCTTGTCCAGTGCCTGACGCACCGTATCATCTTCATAAATGTGAGCAACCTCGCTCTTGGGAGTCAGAAAAAATAAGATATTCATTGTTCACCTCGTATTGTATTTTCGCGGCACGGCCCGCTCATTGAACCAGACGGGTTTCGTGCATCTTTCTCTTATGAAGTAAGCATAGCAAATAATTTCGAAGATTCTATGAACAATTTCTAAATTCTTTCGAAACCAAACACCACGATATCTACAGTCTGAGCTGTTTTCTTCATGAAATCAGGATATCTTACGCATCCCTACTCCAGATAATCCAGCGGATCCACCGTTTTCTCTCCATGGTGCATTTCCAAAAAGACGTTGCTTCCTTCAATCGTATAGTATTTGGTTGGCTCTGCCACATAACCAAGGAGTGCCCCGGCTTCCAGATATTCCCCCTGCACTGCCGTGATTTCTTTTAACTGGCCGCAGGTCACAGTGTAATCGTTTCCGAGATCAAGGACCACATAATCACCGATTTCCTCGTTGTTTCCCACTTCCAGGACCCTGGCTGCTGCCGGCGCTTCGACCGGGGTGCTGACTTCACTCTGGATCACAAGACCCGGATTGCATTTGTACTGTTCCAGAGTTGGAAAATAGATGGTCCGGTCCATACTGTAATCCAGAAGGACATTGCCTCTGGCCGGCCACAGCATTTTACTGGTGTCCGCAAAGTCCAGCACCAGCGCAGTCGCTGCAATACCACCTGCTCCCGCTTCTCTTGCTTCTGCTTCGACATTCTCACCACTTTCATTTCCGGAAGCTACCGTACTTTGCCCGTTCGGAGTCTTTGCATTTTTCTCCGGACCTGCTTCTTTTGCAATGTGTTCCTGCTCTGCAACCGCATTGTCCTGACCGTTTCCGGCCTCTGCCCGTTTCATTTCTTCCTGTGCAGCTTCCGGATCCGGTACTTCGGCATTGGAATTTCCTGCAAGCGGCATCTGATCGTTTGCTTCTTCTGCAAAATATTCATCCTGCCCCTGCATATCCACATATGGCTTCTGTTCCTGTCCGTTTCCTCTTCGGATCGTAACGACACCTGCTGCGGCAACCATAGTCAGCAGGCCAAGCACCAACATGACCAGGAATAATTTATCCCGGAACATCTGATTCATTTTCTCTTTCACCGTTTATCACCTCGGTAGTAGTTTTGCCAAAGTGCCTTTTCTTATTCAGTGACCAGCGAAATATTTTTATAATAATATTTTAAAATGTCTTCAAAGCTCCATCCTTCTTCCGCCATGGCTTCTGCCCCATTCTGGCTGAGTCCATACCCGTGCCCACGCCCTTTTGTCCGAACGATGATCTGCCCCTGGGATTTCGTGTCAATCGTAAAACAGGCGGATGGCAGTTCCAGCGCATACTGCACTTCATCACCCGTATAAGTTCCTGGTCCAATTTTCATCTGGAGCACATACCCTGCATCATCGCGTTTCACCACCTGGATCTCAGAAGGCAGGCGTGCCTCATCCACTGCCCTGGAATCATTCAGTTTTCCAATCCGTGCTGCAAAATCTGATAG
The DNA here is from genome assembly GCF_003477935.1 of Clostridium sp. AF32-12BH. NCBI lineage: Bacteria > Bacillati > Bacillota > Clostridia > Eubacteriales > Clostridiaceae > Clostridium > Clostridium sp. AF32-12BH. Next base: position 27,104 of record NZ_QUEH01000007.1, read on the forward strand.
ATTAAATGCTGTTTCACTTTCCAATGTTGCAGAATGTCTGTCCTTGTTTTTCTGCTCATCCCACTTGCTCTCCACCGACTGCAGGTACGGATAGTCAGCCTCACCGGTCCTGGTCCGCCCGGCACTGCATTCATGAAATAAAGGCAAAATGTAACGGTCCTCATACTTCATAACCATTCCTGCAGTTTCCTTCGCGGCAAGCTTGCAGCGTTCCAGACTCTCTGCCAGCTGTTCCTTCTGATGCACGGTCAGTCCTGCCCCGTCAAATGCTGTCCGGTCGCCCAGGTAGTCCAGGTCCAGCTCTTCCTCCTGAATTTCCTCCCGCTCTCCCATCTGACGGTATATGTAAGTTCGGGCGATCACCGCCTGGCATTTCAAAGCCTCCTGACCAAGTTCCGGACTTGCCTGGCAGACTACGACACCCGGCAGATAATCTTCCACCGAAAGATACGTCTTGACACCATAACGTTCCAGAATAACGCGGCGACTCTGGAAGATGTTTCTGCTTTCCTGCTGTGCGGCTTCCAGGGCTGATTCTCCGGAACGATTCGTATTTCCAGATATACCAAGTTTATCTGACTGACCCGGAATCTTCTGTTCACCTGACAGATCTGCTGCTCCCGTCTCCACATCCCCCTGCTCTGCATTATGCGAATTCCCCGTCCCGTCCTGTCCTGCTGCATGCATACAAAAGAACGAAAACATCCAGGACACCATAAACAAAGCCGCAAAGATCACTCCAATTTTGCGCATAAAAAATCCCTCCAGATTATTTCTAATCTATGGAGGGATTTCTGATTTTATGCCAGATTTACAGTTCTACCTTCACCTTATCCAGATGCCAGATATCTTTTACGTACTCTTCAATGGTACGGTCGGAACTGAACTTGCCGCTGCATGCGGTGTTGAGCATTGCTGCCTTTGCCCACCACTGCTCATCGCGGTATGCCTCGTCTACGCGCTTCTGTGCGTCTGCATACATCCGGAAGTCTTTCAGGATGAAGTAGGTGTCCGCACGGTCGCTGCTTAAGGTATTCAGCAGGGAGTTGTAAATATCACGGAACAGCTCCGGATCGTTCGGTGCATAGTAGCCGTTGATCAGCTGCATCAGCACGCGGCGGATATCCTGGTCGTTGTTGAAGATCTGCATCGGATCGTAGCTGTGATCATGCTCCATGCGGATGATATCGTCAGAGGAAGTACCGAAGATGAACGCATTTTCTGCACCAACCTCTTCCACGATCTCGACGTTTGCACCGTCCATGGTTCCCACAGTCATGGCACCATTTAGCATGAACTTCATGTTGCCGGTACCGGATGCCTCTTTACTTGCAGTAGAGATCTGCTCGCTGACATCGGCTGCCGCAAAGATGATCTCTGCGTTGGATACACGGTAATCCTCAATGAAGACAACTTTGATCTTGCCGTTGATGGACTTATCGTTGTTGATCACATCCGCTACCGAGTTGATGAGCTTGATGGTCAGCTTTGCTCTCTTATAGCCTGCTGCTGCCTTTGCACCGAAGATGAAGGTTCTCGGAACCATATCCAGGTTCGGGTTATCCTTCAGCTGGTTGTACAGATACATGACATGCAGGATATTCATCAGCTGACGCTTGTACTCGTGCAGTCTCTTAACCTGAACATCGAAAATGGAACGCGGATCTACATCGATGCCATTGTGCTCTTTGATGTATTTTGCCAGACGTACCTTGTTCTGGTATTTGATGTTCATAAACTCGTGCTGGCACTTCTCGTCATCCACATACAGCTTTAATTTGCTGATTGCGGAAAGGTCCGTGATCCACTCGTCACCGATCTTGTCGGTGATCCAGTCTGCCAGAAGCGGGTTTGCATGAAGCAGGAAACGTCTCTGGGTAATACCGTTGGTCTTGTTGTTGAACTTCTCCGGCATCATCTCATAGAAATCTTTTAACTCCTGTTTTTCCAGGATCTCGGTGTGCAGTCTTGCTACACCATTTACGGAGAAGCTGCCTGCGATTGCCATATGAGCCATCTTTACCTGACCGTCGTAGACAATGGCCATCTTCGCAATCTTCTCCTGGTTGCCCGGATATTTCTGCTGGATCTCAATGACGAAGCGGCGGTTGATCTCCTCTACGATCTGGTAGATACGCGGAAGCAGTCTGGAGAACAGCTCGATCGGCCATTTTTCCAGTGCCTCTGCCATGATGGTGTGGTTGGTATACGCACAGGTCTTGGTAGTAACATCCCATGCCTCTTCCCAGGTTAAGTTGTAGTCGTCCAGAAGGATACGCATAAGCTCTGCAACTGCTACGGTCGGATGGGTATCGTTTAACTGGAATACGTTCTTCTCGTAGAATTTGCGGATATCATCATGCTTCTCCATGTACTTGCTTACAGCACGCTGTACACTTGCAGAAATGAAGAAGTACTGCTGTTTTAAACGCAGCTCCTTACCAGCATAGTGGTTATCGTTCGGGTAAAGCACATCACAGATAGTCTTTGCCAGATTCTCCTGCTCTACGGCTTTCTGATAATCACCTTTGTCAAAAGAATCCAGGTTGAAGGTATTGATCGGCTGTGCATCCCAGATACGCAGGGTGTTGACTACGTTATTGCCATAGCCTACAACCGGCAGATCGTACGGAATCGCCATAACAGACTGGTAACCCTCCTGCACGAAATGCTCTCTTCCATTTTCCCATACGGTGCGCACATAACCGCCAAATTTTACCTCAGTCGCATACTCGGAACGGCGTACCTCAAACGGGTTGCCATCCTTTAACCAGTTATCCGGCACCTCGACCTGGTAACCGTTTTCAATTTTCTGTTTGAACATACCATAGTGGTAACGGATGCCGCAGCCATAAGCCGGGTATCCAAGCGTTGCAAGGGAATCCAAAAAGCATGCGGCAAGACGTCCCAGACCACCGTTTCCAAGTGCTGCATCCGGCTCCTGGTCCTCGATCACGTTTAAGTCGAAGCCAAGCTCATCTAAGACTTCCTTCACTTCGTCTCTTGCCATAATGCTGATGATGTTATTGCCCAGCGCACGTCCCATCAAAAACTCCATGGAAAGATAGTAAACGGTCTTTACATCCTTCTTCTCATATTCCTTATGGGTCGCGATCCACTCGTCGATGATGACATCCTTTACCGCGTAGGCAACGGCCTGGAACACCTGATTCGGGGTTGCCTCATCAATGGTGCGGCGGTACAGATTCTTCACGTTATCAACAACGCTCTTTTTAAATGTTTCTTTGTCAAACCCTTTGTTTGCAATGACTTTCATACTGGATCTCCTCTCCTCAGTTGCAGTCTGCCCTTATAAACCTTTTCCGGTCAGCATGCCAATGCTGCCGCCCGTGCCCTGCACAGGTGACAGCATTGCTGTTTTTGTGTTGCGCAAACAGGAAACACCATCGCAGCAACACCTTATGCATACTTTATTTCTCGCAGCTGCCATCTGTTGCTTTTTCAACACCCAACATTCCGGTCTCACCGTTAATATTCCACTCTTTTGCGTATCCACTCATCTGTCCAAGGAAAATGTGATCGGCAAGTACTTCGCCTTTAATGGTGTCTGCGTATTCCTTAAAGATATCAGCGATCTTATCGTTGTTATCCTGATATACATTAATATGATCGGTAACCTCAAAACCTGCTTCTTTTCGCATGGTCTGGATCTTGCTCACAACCTCGCGGACAAAGCCCTCTTCCAGAAGTTCCGGAGTCAGGTTGGTATCCAGGGCTACGGTTACGTAGTTGTCGCCCTCAGATACATATCCTTCGGTCTGTGCCATCTCGATCAGGAGGTCCTCTTCGGTCAGGACTACCGGCTCGCCGCCAAAGTCAAACTTCAGAGCGCCCTCTGCCTTTAAGGTATCCATAGCGGCATTTCCGTCGATCTCAGACAGTGCCTTGCGGATGCTGCCAAGCTGCTTGCCGTACTTCGGTCCGACGGTCTTAAGCTGCGGCTTGAAGCTGTAGGAAGTGAAGTTTCTCACGTCGTCTACAAATTCAACACTCTTGACATTTAACTCGTCCTCAATGATCTCTACATAGAAGTCAGACAGCTTGTTCTCAGCCTTGACATACATCTTACCGATCGGCTGACGGTTCTTGATGTTTGCAGTGTTTCTTGCTGCACGGCCGAATACAACGATCTTTAAGACTTCCTCCATATCGGACTCTAACTGCTTGTCGATGAGTTTTTCCTCTACAGCCGGGAAGTCGCACAGGTGGATGCTCTCCGGAGCGTTCTTGTCGATGCTTCTTACCAGGTTCTGGTAGATGTCCTCGGTCATGAACGGGATCATCGGTGCTGCAGCCTTGGAAACTGTTACCAGAGCGGTGTACAGCGTCATGTAAGCATTGATCTTATCCTGCTCCATGCCCTTTGCCCAGAAACGCTCACGGCTTCTTCTGACATACCAGTTACTCATGTCATCCACGAACTCCTGAAGGGCTCTTGCAGCCTCCGGGATGCGGTAGTTTGCCAGATTATCATCCACATCTTTGACCATAGAGTTTAACTTGGATAAGAGCCACTTATCCATAACCGGCAGCTTGTCGTAATCCAGTGTATACTTGGTTGCGTCGAAGTTATCGATGTTTGCATACAGAACAAAGAATGCATAGGTGTTCCACAGGGTACCCATGAACTTTCTCTGGCCTTCCTGAACGGCTTTGCCATGGAAGCGGTTTGGCAGCCACGGTGCACTGTTGATGTAGAAGTACCAGCGGATCGCATCGGCACCGTAGGTCTCCAGTGCATCGAACGGGTCAACGGCATTGCCCTTGGATTTACTCATCTTCTGTCCGTTCTCATCCTGAACATGGCCCAGAACGATAACGTTCTTGTACGGTGCCTTGTTGAAGATCAGGGTAGAGATCGCCAGCAGCGAATAGAACCAACCACGGGTCTGGTCTACTGCCTCGGAGATGAAATCTGCCGGGAACTGCTTTTCAAACAGCTCTTTATTCTCGAATGGATAATGATGCTGTGCGAACGGCATGGAACCGGAATCGAACCAGCAGTCAATCACCTCCGGTACACGGTGCATCTGCTTGCCGCACTGCGGGCAGGTGATGGTGACATCGTCGATGAATGGACGATGCAGCTCAACCTCGCCGTTTGCCTCTTTATCCATCTCTTTTGCATATTTCTTTACAACATCTGCGTAGTTCGGGCTCATGGACTTTAACTCTGCCTGGCTTCCGATGGAATGCTGGCAGCCGCACTCACACTCCCAGATGTTAAGCGGGGTGCCCCAGTAACGGTTACGGCTAACGCCCCAGTCCTGAACGTTCTCCAGCCAGTCGCCGAAACGTCCTTTACCAATGCTCTCCGGAATCCAGTTGATGGTGTTGTTGTTGCGGATCAGATCATCCTTTACAGCCGTCATCTTGATGAACCAGGATTCTCTTGCATAGTAGATCAGAGGTGTATCGCATCTCCAGCAATGCGGATAGCTGTGCTCGAAGTTCGGTGCGGAGAATAACAGTCCCTTCTCGTCTAATGCCTTTAATACCAGCGGATCGGCTTTCTTTACGAATACGCCTTCCCACGGAGTCTCTTTGGTCATCTCGCCCTTGGCATCAACCAGCTGTACGAACGGCAGGTCATATTTTCTGCCGACCTTGGAGTCGTCTTCACCGAATGCCGGTGCAATGTGTACGACGCCGGTACCATCGGTCAAGGTTACGTAGTTATCGCAGACAACATAGAATGCTTTCTTTTTCTGCTTCTCACAGATTGCAACCGCACAGTCAAACAGCGGCTCGTACTCTTTGTACTCTAAGTCTTTGCCCTTGTAGCTCTCTAATACGGTGTACTCACCTTCCAGAACGCTGTCGCAGAGTGCTTCTGCCAGATAGTAGGTATAATCGCCGTTTTTTACCTTTACATAGGTTTCATCCGGGTTTACGCAGAGTGCCACGTTGGACGGCAGGGTCCACGGTGTGGTGGTCCATGCCAGAATGTAAGCATCCTCGCCCTTTACTTTGAAGCGGGCAATCGCAGAACGCTCTTTGACATCTTTATAGCCCTGTGCTACCTCATGGGAGGAAAGCGGGGTACCGCAGCGCGGGCAGTAAGGAACGATCTTGAAACCTTTGTACAGAAGTCCCTTCTCCCAGATCTGCTTTAATGCCCACCACTCAGACTCGATGAAGTCATTGTGATAGGTAACATACGGATTGTCCATGTCTGCCCAGAAACCAACGGTGCCGGAGAATTTCTCCCACATGCCTTTGTATTTCCAGACACTCTCTTTACAATGCTCGATGAAGGGCTCCAGACCATACTGCTCAATCTGCTCTTTGCCATCCAGGCCCAGCATCTTCTCCACCTCCAGCTCAACCGGAAGTCCGTGGGTATCCCAGCCTGCCTTACGCGGAACCATGCAGCCTTTCATGGTGCGGTAACGCGGGATCATGTCCTTGATGACACGGGTCAGTACGTGGCCGATATGAGGCTTGCCGTTTGCGGTAGGCGGGCCATCGTAGAAGGTGTAGGTCGGACCCTCTTTGCGGGAATCCATGCTCTTCTGGAAGATGTGCTCATCATCCCAGAACTTTTCAATTTTTTTCTCTCGCTCTACAAAATTCATATTTGTAGGTACTTTCTCATACATGCTTTTCTTTGCCTCCAATCTTTGACGCATGCAGCGGGACATCGTGTGTAACGTTCATAGGCTTTCTGTTTTCCATCCGGAACATTTTAAACCAGTGCAAAACTTCCTATGAATAAAAAAAGCCGTTCCCTGCAAACAGGAAACGACACTTCTTGCCACTTTTGACCACCTATTACTGCATACCAACATATGAGTTCCGGTTAACGGCGGAATGCCGGCGGGGCTTACTTGAAAGATTTTCTGTACGTTCAGCCTGCGGCTCGGGAGTGATCTTCGACTGCTGCCTTACTTGCACCGGGCTTCCACCACCCCCGGCTCGCTCGTGCCTCCTGACCGTTGTTGATTGCTGGTCGTTTTCCGGCACCTGCGTTCTATGCAGCGCTACTGTCTCCGTCATAGCCTTTTTGATATTACATTCTTTTTCATTATATTGATTTGTCTGGGAATTGTCAAGGTTTCCGCGGCCAGTCGGTTTGTTATTTTCCTATCAATCGCATTGTTTTTTGAGAAAACTAATGGTATACTACTTATGTTTTACACAAATTTAACCGAAACCAGAAGGAGAACCGGTATGAGCGAACGTAACCTGACCCTGCTCACAGACTTTTACGAACTGACCATGATGCATGGCTATTTTAAAGAAAAAGATGCAAACGAGACCGTCATTTTTGACGCGTTTTACAGAAACAATCCGGTAGGCTCCGGCTATTCGATCTGTGCTGGTTTGGACCAGGTGATCGACTATGTAAAGAACCTGCATTTTGAAAAAGATGACATTGATTACCTGCGCACTACCGGCATGTTTGAGGAGGATTTTCTGGAATATCTGAGTAACTTCCATTTCAGCGGTGATATTTACGCGATCCCGGAAGGAAGCGTTATCTTCCCAAGAGAACCGCTTGTAAAGATCATTGCCCCGATCATGGAAGCCCAGTTAATCGAAACTGCCCTGTTAAACATCATCAACCATCAGTCCCTGATTGCCACCAAGGCAGCACGCGTCGTCTATGCCGCACAGGGCGATGGAGTCATGGAGTTTGGTCTGCGCCGTGCACAGGGTCCGGATGCCGGTATCTATGGTGCCCGCGCTGCCATGATTGCCGGATGTATCGGTACTTCCAACGTACTCTGCGGAAAAATGTTCGATGTCCCGGTCAAAGGAACCCACGCACACAGCTGGATCATGAGCTTCCCGGACGAGCTGACCGCATTCCGCACCTACGCAAAGCTGTATCCAAATGCCTGCATCCTTCTGGTTGATACTTACGATACCTTAAATTCCGGTATTCCAAATGCCATTAAAGTCTTCACTGAGATGCGTGAAGCCGGCATTCCGTTAACCTTCTACGGAATCCGCTTAGACAGCGGTGACCTGGCTTATCTGTCCAAGAAAGCAAAAAAGATGCTCGATGCAGCCGGATTTTCCGATGCAGTCATCTCCGCTTCCAACGACTTGGACGAGACTCTGATCTCTTCCTTAAAGCTTCAGGGCGCAGCCATCAACTCCTGGGGTGTCGGCACCAACCTGATCACCTCCAAAGACTGCCCATCCTTCGGCGGCGTTTACAAGCTGGCTGCGATCCAGGACAAGGCTACCGGAAAATTCATCCCGAAGATCAAGCTTTCCGAGAACGCAGAAAAGATCACCAATCCGGGCAATAAGACCATCCGACGCATCTACGACAAGGAAAATGGCAAGATCATTGCTGACCTGATTTGTCTGGTTGACGAGGAATACGACACCAACAAGTCCCTTCTTCTCTTCGACCCGATTGAGACCTGGAAAAAGACCCACCTGGCACCAGGCAGTTACACCATGCGTGAGATGATGATTCCGGTCTTCTTAAAAGGTCAGTGTGTCTACGAGTCCCCGAAGGTTATGGATATCCAGAAATACTGCAAGAAAGAACTCTCCACCCTGTGGGAAGAGTCCCTGCGTCTGGAATACCCGCACCGCGTGCACGTCGATCTGTCAAAGCCGCTGTGGGATATGAAGAACCAGCTGCTTGACAGCTATCATTATCACGAATAAACAATATTGCACAGTAAATATCAATAAGTCCGAAAGCCCCCGCCCCGCCATGCGTAACCGCATTCACGCGGATTTTCGACCGTTTTGCTCCGCCGCCTATTGACCGTTCCTCCGCTAACTCGCTCACTGCGTTCGCTCAGACAGAGCTCCGAAACGGTCGCTATGCTCACAAAACGGGCAAAATTCGCTAACGAATGCTTATTACGCATGGCGGGGCGGGGGCTTTCTACTGCGTTGGCTCCACTACATAAAAACCTGCAACCACTACTGAAATGACAGCGATAGGCTAACTATCTGCCGAATCAGTAATGGTTGCAGGTTTTTATTCTAGTAAAGCCAGTACACAGGAAACGCAAGCCAGCCGGTACAGGATAAGCATTTGTTTGAAAATCCGTGAGTGGGCGAGCATAGCGGCAGAACGGAGACCCTTGTTTGAGCACGCAGCGCGTGCGAGTTTGGGTCGCAGTTCTGCTGATAGGCGGCGCAGCCCACGAGCAAAAGGATTTTCACCCAAATGCGTTCCTGTACCGGCTGGCTTGTGTTTCCGTATTTACAGAGACTTACTGTGCTAAATTGTTACTTTAGATTGTTCCGGTGACGATCAAAGTGCTGACTCCCGAACTGGTGCTCCACTCTCCTGTTTCTGAATTTTGTGTGTAGGTGGCTGCCGGTACGGTTACCGCCCCAGGTACTGTACGAAACATTCCCGTTGTTTCATTGTAGGTGTAATTTGTAGGAGCAGTCCATGCAGTTCCGTTAAAGGTGACAGTCAGATTTCTCAAAACCGGGTCAAAGGTATCGGTTACAGAAACTTCGGTTGTGGAATCTGCCGGGACATTTCCGGTGTTCTGGATGACGAAAGTATAAGTCAGTCTGCCGCATTCTGTGACCGGAACCGGGTTGACGGATTTTGTGATGGAAAGGACCGGCTCTGCCACAGCAGAAACAGTTTCCGATGCGGTAATTCCGCTGACACAGGTTCCCGATACTGTCACAACATTCGTGATTTCTGCTTCAAGCTGCAGCGGCGCGTACGCATTCAGCCGTGTCTCATACACAATCGTGGCATTGCCGCCTGCCGGTACATTCACTCCGGTAATCGTAAGCGGCGGCCCCGCTTCTACGGTCGGTGCTGTCTGGAGCACGCCATTTTGATAATAGCGGATCGTTCCCGCACTATAATCCAACGGAGTACGCGTCGTTGCCCCAAAGTCATAACTTCCAAGATCATCTGACAGGGTAAGTCCTGTATATTCTGCAGTGCCGGCGTTGACAATGCTGATGATATACGTCACGGTTCCTCCCTGCCGGTACGTTTCTTTTACTGCGGTTTTGGTAACCGTCAGTACTTCCTGAATCTCTCCCACGGTAATATTTGAATTGGCTATTTCATTGCCATAACGCAGCTGCGCCTGATTCGTAAAAAATGCCATATGCTGTTGTCTCCTTTTTGTGTGGTTACACTATAACATATGACAGAACCGGAACACTGGTGCAGGGCTTGTATCATACACAGGACTTCTGCTTGGCACCTGATCTGCCAGCAGAAGCTTTCTGCAGATACATCGTTCCGGGCACATAAAACATGCGCCGCCGGACGCACACACAGATGCCCCGCGGAATTTTTCATCCGCGGGGCATCCCTATTTGTCTCAAATTGCTTTCATTTTATGAATAAGATCAGTGTACAAAAATCAGGGACAGGATAAATACCACAATGATCGTGGTAATACCCATGACGGCAGTCATACCGGTCTGGCACTTATAAGCATCCTGCGTATCCATATCCGAGAACTGGGATACTACCCAGAAGTAGGAATCGTTTGCGTGGGATACGGTCATAGAACCTGCTCCGATGGCCATGATAACCAGAACCTTGGCTAACGGAGATGTGAAACCGAGTGCCGGCATCATCGGTGCGATCATGGCAGAGGTCGTGATCATGGCTACCGTAGAAGCGCCCATTGCTGTCTTTAAGAGTGCTGCAATGATGAATGGCAGGAATACACCCACACCAAGTCCCAATAATGATGCGCTTAAAGCGTCTGCGATCGGCAGTTTCTGAAGAATGGCACCAAAGGAACCACCTGCACCGGTGATAGCCAGAATGCCTGCAGAGTTGGTAACACCTTCGGTGATCCACTTCAGGGAATTCTGTTTTTCTTCCTTCGGAATCAGGGTCATAGCCAGGAATACTCCAAAGATCAGTGCGATAACCGGGTTACCAATAAAGGAGAAGAAGGCTTTCACTGCGCCATCCCCAAACGGTGCACTCGGGAAATCACCGACGGATTTTAATGCGATCAGAATGATCGGCAGCAGAATTGGGGAAAAGCTGTGCAGGGCACCTGGAAGTTTTCCATATTTTTCCACAAGTTCTTCTACCGTGTACTCCGGATTTGCCGGAATATCGATCTTGCTGGATACCTTATTTGCGTAAATCAGAGCAGAAGCCACAGCCGGAATGGAGATGATGAGACCAACCAGGATCGTCAGTCCAAGATCGGCTTCCAGGGTACCTGCCATAGCGATTGGGCCCGGGGTCGGCGGCACCAGACAATGCGTTGCATATAAGCCGCCGGAAAGTGCGGTAGCCATAACTGCCAGGGAAACATTGCTCTGGCTTGCCAGTGCTCTGGAAATCGGGCTTAAGATAACAAAACCAGAATCGCAGAATACCGGGATACCGGTAATGTAACCGGTAATACCCATGGTCAAAACACTCTTTTCTTTTCCGACAATCTTCAAAATGGTGTTCGCCATGGTAAGGGCTGCACCAGTCTTTTCCAGAATGGTACCAATGATGGTTCCGGCCAGAATGACGATACCTATGCTGGCAAGGATATTTCCGAAACCACTCTTAACCGTACTGATCACATCTTCTGTTGGAATTCCGCAAATCAAGCCTACCAGAACTGCAATCACTGTCAGTACCAAAAATGGATGCATGTTAAACTTGGATATCGCAATGACCATGCATACAACCGCTAAAAATATTACGCCAAAAATAAATAATCCTGACATAAACAATACCTCCTTCTCGCGTTCCGCGATCCATTCTCAAACTTTCATATCGTAACTGACCAGTATCTCCCCCAGTTACATCATATCTTATATTCCCGGATCTTTTTCTGATTCCAGGAACATCCGGTATTCGAGAAGCATCCGAATAAAGAATTCCCGCACAAAAGCAGTGTCCGTTTCCATCTCCAGTGTCTGATAAAGCTGCTTCATACGATACAACAGTGTATTCTTATGTACATGCAGCTCTTCTGCCGCCTTTGCAACGCTTCCCGCGCACTCATAATATGTCTGTGCAGTGTGAAGCAACTGCTCCGCCTGATTGGTTCCATACTGGATTTCCAGTTTTTCAAACATTTCTTCTGCGGTTCTTCCACCTTCCTGCATGAGCAGATTTCCAAACAGATACTGCATTTTGCAGGAATGTTCTTCCAGATTCCGGATTTTCCCTCCTTTCCTCTTTTTTAACATAGATACTTCTCTCATACCGTCTGAAACTTCTTTTATCGTTCTGCACGGACTGCTGACTGTCACATTCCAGGCATCCTCTGCTTTGATCTCATCGAGCAGGCGCTCCAGGCGTTTGTGCATCTCCTGCCTGTCGTAATTTCCACCAAGCAGGATCACGTAATCTTCATTTTGAATGCCAAATACGTCCCGTTTCCGGTCCAGAATATTCTTCCAGATCAGATTCTGGATCAGCTGGGAATAATCCTGCAAATGCTTCATGTGGCGTCCGATTGCGGATTCATGAAGAAGAATGACACGGATTGGAAAATCCAGCTGCAAATTCAGCATTCCACAGAGATTTTCAATCATCTCTTTCTGGCTGCTGCCTCCAAATAATAAAAGCCGCAAAAGCTGATTGCGAAGTTCCGCCTCCAGATTCTGCTTTTGCGTCATCTGCAGCTGGGAAAAGCTTTGGGTCACATAGACACGAAGCAGATTTGCGATGCTTTGCACCTCTTCCTCACATCCAAAGATTCCCACCACACCAATGATCCTGTCGTTCAGAAATATCGGCATGTTGTAACCTTCTTTGGTACCCGGATAACGATACAGATCTTCTTTTTTGATCAGGACCGGTTTTCCTGTCTCCAGAACTTCTGCCGCACCCTGATGAAAATCTCCGATCCGGTGTTTTTCCGTAGAAGCAATGATAACGCCCTTCTGGTCCATGATATTGATCGTGCGCTGACCCACCAGCAACGAGGTAGCTTCTACAAAATCCTGCGCCAGCTTTGCAAATTCATTCATGCTTCTTCCCCCACTTCCCCCGCATATTTCCAGAATCAGCACAACCTTTCCGAAAATCAGCCGAACCTTTTTCCTACAGGTAAATGCAGTCTCCGGCACCAAGATAACAATGTTTCAGTTCTGCTTCCTGACTCATGATTGTCTGAAGCTTTTCTCCCGAGCAATGATTAAATCCGATGAGAGCAACCCCCATCTGCTTCATTTTGTCCAGCGTAATGCGGATCCGTTTCTCGTCTGCTTCTACCAGATGCGTTCCTCCGAAAACCGCACGGATTGGTTTTCCAAAACGTTCCTGTACCGTTGTCAGAATGTTCAAAATTCCAGGGTGACTGCATCCGACGATAACAGTCTGCCCCTCCGTTCCATCCAGCACCAGACAGATTTCATCGGAGAAATCATCCTTTTCCCATTTGTCATTCTTGCGCAGTACAAACCGGTCAGGAATTTGTTCAAACTCATAACGTCTTTCGAAGTTGCCGACCAGATAGCATCCCGGTTCCAATTCCAGATAACCATCGCAGTACCGGTGTTCCAGATTTCGTTCGTTCAGCCAGGCTTCATCAAAACCGCAGCCAAGATACGTTGCTTTCAGACCATCCAAAGCGTACTTTTCTGCCAAATACCCTTTCGCTGTATACAACGGACAGGAAAGTCCATGTCTGACAAATTCCGGATATCCGCCTGCATGGTCATAATGTCCGTGACTCCCCACCGCATAAGATATGTCCTTCAGACCAATATTCAGTTTAGCAGCATTGTCACAAGCAGATTTTCCAGCGCCAAAATCAAACAAAATCTTAGTTTTTTCCGTTTCGACTAAAAAAGAAAGTCCATGTTCCGCAGTCAGAGCTTTGTGTTCTCCCCGTTTATTGTCCATAATTGTCGTCACTTTCACCATCTCACCCCCTTATATTCTCAGTTTCATTGTATAAAATAGTATATCACGTTTCTCCAACTATGGCATTGTGATGTATCACAATTATCTGACTTATTTTTTGCTTTTGTTCTATGGCAGCAATGCAAAAAGAAGTTTCTCCTGTTCATGGTTTGTTCATAAAATCGTTACAAACATTCCATATCCAGGAAAAACTTCTTTCACATTTTCTCGATATACTTACATCATCAAATGAAGCTGCCAACTACACTTTGATAAAATTTTTTCATAATCGCCGGTGGGTTTAAAACTCACCGGCTCCTCCCTTTTTATGGGGATTTTTTATTTGTGTTTTCTAACCAGAAAACATTCCTGTTCAATTCCCATTTTTCCTTTGATGATGCGGTCTATCAGCTCTTCCATAAGAGGTTCTGTCCCCCTCATGTTTTCCAACTTTTTCAATGTTTCCGGTTTTATTTTATACCCATATTGCAAGTAACGGTCATACCAGTCTGCATCCATCTGAAGCGGGTGGACCCAAGGACAGATATGTTCGCGGATGTGCCGGAAAATGCGGATGCCGCCGTAATCCAGGTCTCCGGTATGGTAAAATTCCACATCCGGAATTTTTCCAATCAGCTGTCTTAAAAAAGTGCATTCCAACGGAGAAAAAAAGCCATGAGAAAAAACGATCAATGTGTCCGTTTCATATGGCATGGAAACAAAATTTGCTTTATTCTCCACGGTAATAATCTTTCGGATACTCTGGTCCGGTAAAATCCGGGCATAACGGAGTGTGTCGGTTGTTAACACTGTTCCATAAACCTGGTCTCCATAATCGATTTCTTTTCCTTCTAATTCAATCTTTAGATTCCCTTTTATTGCCAATTGCTGCGCATAATCCTCCAGATATACCAAAGATAAAATTTCCCGCTCACTCATGGCATCATCTGCCTCAGGGTGATATCGGGATAATACAGAAACCACCCGGCTTTTGAGTTTTTCTTCGAAAATCTTGCTTCCGCCAAGCACAGCAATGCTGAACACGCGCTGGTAAAGTGGCTCCTTCTGTTTCTCCAACGCATTCAGACAATCGAAAAGCATTACACCGTATTTATCCTGATCTGCCGGCGTCTTTCCCTGATCCAGGGATGCTTCCAGCTCCTGATAATACTGTCTCAGCCAGTCCGTCTCAGCCTGCTGCATCAGGGAACACAGTGTCTGCTTCTCTTCCTGCAGCCGCTTCCACTTGGGAACAAGGCCAAGCAGCTCATAAAACTGCCCGGTCTTTTCCCTCCGGTAGGTAATCTTTTCAATATCATTTCCATATTCGATCCATTTGATTTTAATAAGACCATCTTGCTCCAATTCCTTTGCTTCCTGCAAAAGATCAGACTTTCCAGCCCGGTCAAAATCCTCCTGCTGGATTTTCAGGCTCCGGTTTCCCGATGCGCCTTCCTGCCAGTCTTTGCTGCTGCCTTCGATCTTATCCACGATCCTGCGGACCAGATAGCCCGGTTCTTGCCTAGTCTTCATCGTCTTCCTCTGAAATTTCCTGTTTTAACTGTTCAAATTCCGGTTTCTCAAATTCCTGGATGGAAATTGCCTTCTTATTCGGGTTTGCGAATACAAAAATCTTATCGACCGTCTCCAGATAGTTCTGGATCTTGTCGTTGGTCGCACTGATCAGAGCCTGGAAACCCAGTCCGCGGATCAGCTTGATACAGCTCGCCACTTTTTCTGCATCCATCTTGGAAAAAGCCTCATCCAGCACTACCAGGCGGATCGTCGGATTTCGTCTAAGTCCCGGCTTCAGATCAATCTTATAAGCCTGGGCAAAGCTTGCCAGAAGCGCTACATAGAGCGGGTTCTGACCCTCACCTCCGGAGTTTTTGCGGATCATCTTGCTTAAACGGATCTTGATGGTTTCATCCTCATTCTGGATCAGCTGCTGCATATCAAACGAGAGATACGTCCGGTAATCTGCGTATTTCTCCATGTTGCGCTTTGCCTCTTCCATCTCCTCCGGGGTTGCGTGCTCCGGCGGAATAAAGATGTTGATCAGGTCATTGATCATGGCACCGTAATGGCTTTCGTGCTCCATGGTAAACAGATTCAGCTGGTTATCCAGACCAATATCCAGATCCGACGGATTGACTTCCAGTGCATCATCCATGAACATGTCATAATATTTGCCGTCATCGCCTTTATTCTTTCCAATATAGAACTGGTAACGGTCTTTACCGAAGTCAAGACGGCTGATGATGCGGTTTAACTCGTCTTTACGCTGCAATGCCTCTTTGATGGCACTGCGGATCTTGTACATGAAATCATCTTTAAAATGCTCAACAGCTGCTTTGGCCTGTTCCGCGGCACGCTTCCGGTATTCCTCCAGGCGGTCACAGGCAAGGTTATCAAGCAGCTTCTGGTATTCCTCATTGCTCTCAGAACCCAGGGAGAAATTCCGCTGCGGATAAGTGCGCAGATAAATGCTCCGGATATCCTGAAGCTTTTGCATTTCTTCTGTCTGCTTTTCCGTTTCCATTTCAGCCTGTGCCTGATAATCGTTACGCATCTGGTCATAACGGATTCTTGCACCGCTTTCTTCCTTCTCTGTCAGCACTGCCTGAAGCTTTGTTTCATACTCTGGACATTCTTTTAAGGTTCCCTCTTTCTCGATAACAATTTCATTGAGCTGGAGCAAAATTTTATTCTCTGACTCACAGTTTTCCTGAAGCCGGACGGACTGATGTTCTTTTTCGCGCAGCAGTGCTTTCCGACTATCGCGCAAATTGTCAAGTGCTGTGCGTTCTTCTACCCAGGCAGCAACATTCTGGCTCTTTAACTGTTCCAGCCGTTCCCGCAGATCTTTCTGTTCTTCCTGCTTTTTCAGATAAGATTCCTTATCCTTCTGCCAGCCAAGATAAACATCCAGTTCCTGACCAAGTGCCTCATGTCCAAGCACGCGTTCCCCATCTGTTAAAAGTGTCTGCAGCGGTTCGAGTTCCTGCTTCATAGTTCCCATGGATTCTTCCAGAATCCTGATTCTCTGGCGAACACTCTTCTTTCCGATGTATGCCGATTTGGTGTAGAGATCCGGGTTAATGTGCTGGATCCGGTAACTGTGGTACAGAACGCATTCTTTGGTAATGCCGATGCGGTGACTGCGCAGTTCGTCCACACTTTCACACTTGATCACCTTGCCGAGCTGGAAATTGATATAGGCCTGGGCATAATCACGACTCGCTTCCACCTCTTCTGCCAGTGCCCCATCCTGTACCGTCTGCTCATCTGCCATCACACGCTCGGTATCAAGAACTGCAACCCGGTAATATTTCTTTGGGTCCAGCTCTTTATAGATTTCCATTGCCGTTTTGGCATACTTCGGTTCTACGGCCAATAGCAGTTTGTTGTTACCAAGATAGCCCTCGATTGCATTGCGCCATGCATCATCTCGCACCTCCAGAAGATCTGCCAGGACCTCCACATCAACACTCTTTCCAGTTTTCAAAAACAGCTGTGTTTTCAGGATCTCGCGCACTGCCTCTAATTCCTTCGGGTAGGCTTTATTTCCGGCTTTTAACTGCGCCACTTCTTCCTGTGCCTTTTGCAGTTCCCGATTCAGCTCCCGGATCTGGCTGCGAGCCTCCTGCATCTGGCGTTCTGTTTCCTTTCGCATCTGGGCAAGGTCATCCCGCAGACGTTTTAGCGCTTCTTCGCTGATATCTCCTTTATCGAATGCCTCAATATCCCAGAGAGTCCGGTTTGAAGTAATCTCCTCATCATCCCAGGCATGAAGCTTTTCAGCAGTCTGCTTCCAACGGGCCTGGCTGCTTCCAAGGTGCTCTACCAGCTCATTTACAGCTTTTAGCTGGCTTTTTAATTCTTCATAACCACTGCTTGAAATCTTGCGAAGCAATTCCTCACTCTGCGCGGTCATATCCTGAATTTCCGTCTCCAGTCCGGCAATTTCCTGGTTGGCCTTTTCATAGTCTGCTTTCATGTTCTGGATCTTTTCCTGGCTTTCCCGGATCCGCCTGCGGTCGTTTAAGATATCCAGCCTCTGTGCAAAATATCCGCACATTTCTTTCTTCGTCCGCACTGCAGCCATTGCTTCATGCTGTGTACAGATTTTCTTCAGACTCTCAATTTCCCGGCAGGTATCTTCGATCCGGTGACGCAGGCGTCCATACTCTGTCACGCTCTGCTGCATGTCTTCGATGTGGATATTCTGCTCCACGCAGATATATTCCTTCACGAAGTCTTCCAGCTTAATGTTCATGCGGAACGGAATGGCACGCTTAAACAAGAGCGGGAACTTTTCCGCATCCAGACCGCCTAAATAAATATCGTAAAGCTGTTTGCGGAAGCGTTCATTGTGCGAGCCGAAATAGCAGTCTTCTTTCGAAAAATTCGATAACAGCCAGTTTTTCACCTCATCGATGGACATGGTGCGGTCGGACTTGCGGTACTCATGGTCCGGCATCGGTCCCTTATGCCAGAAAAACATACGGCTGATCTCATTCGTAGCGGTTTCTACATCAAAGACCACACCCACACACTGGCAGACCCCGGTATCTGTCTGACGCAGTTCCAACACAATGGTACTGGAAAAATTCTGATTCCGTAAGTAAGAAAAACTATTGTCATCGCCAATGTTGATCATGCCGCGCAGATACTCGATCAGGCTTCGGTCTGAATCATCCGCTGCGGCCTTATTGAAAAATCCGCGCCCATCGGTATTCGCATACAGCACGATCTGCATGGCATCGATCACGGTAGATTTTCCGCTTCCGGAATGACCGGTAAAAAAATTAATCCCGTCATCAAAGGACAGGGTTCTGTGTTTTATGTAATGCCAGTTGTTCAGGCAGATCCTGGACAGGGCTTCAAATCTCTGGTTCTCCATCTTCCTCTTCTCCTTCGCGGAATGTTTCAAGCAGCGCACGGACATCATCTCCCATCAAAATGACATTGATGGTCGGATATACCACCAGACGGCTGAAGCCGTCCAGCTCTTCCAGAACATCAAGCGGCTCTACCACCTGGTACTTTTTCAGCATGGCCAGACTTCTCCGGATTTCCGACACCGACGGCTGCTTTTTTAATAACCGGTAAGTTCCAAGCTTTTCGTGGATTTCGCTTAAGGTCGTTATGACATTCACCGAGGTAGAGACCGATGACATCTGCTCGTCGTAGATCAGCTTTAAGATCAGCACATAAAGCGTAGCCAGCTTCGGCAGTTTTTCACCCACCACCTGCTCACCGCGAATGTAGATCAGTCCCATCTGGCTGTTTTCCACTACCTCGATCCCCATAATGGAGAAATACTTCTGGATGAATTCCAGATGCTGGTTGCACTGATAAAATTCCGGGTTCGTCTGATAACGCTTTGTTTTCCGGTCATAGGTCCGCTCCAGCAAAAAGGTCTGCCGGTATAACAGACGGATGCTCTCCGAAACCTGCTCCTGCTCCGAGCTGGAAAGTGCCTCAAAATAATCAATCATTCTTTCTATCCTTTCTTACAAATACCAGCCCTGGGTAACGGTAGCCTGCATGCTCCACCATCGGTACCTCCTGATCCAGGACGCGGTACGGACTGTCCTTGCGTACCGAATCATCGTAGGCAAGCACCAGCTTCTCAAAGTCCTCTAGGGAAGATACGGTGTCACTGGTTACTGTAAATGTTCCATTCACCATCTGATCCAGAACAAAGGAACGGATCTGTTTCCGGCTGTAACGGTTCTTCATGCGATTTAACTGCAGAATTTCATCCTTAGACAGCTCCACGATCTCCTCCTCCGGCTGTAACTCTGCCGTAAAATCCTGACGGGATTTTCTGCGCTTATATAATGACCGGTCTGAGATGATAGTAAACTGGGAAAAATTCATCTTAGAGGCCGTAAGGGCAAGTTTTTCATCAAAGGTTTCATCCGGCAAACCAGACAATTCATTTAAGATCTGGATCACCAGCCCCTTCATGTTGTCCTCCTGGTTCAGGAGGTAATTGAGCCTGGTCACGGTAGCACGGATGTATTTGGTATGTTCCGTATCCATATTTAAAATGCGGTGCTCGATATCGTCAAATCCACGGTCGATCAGATCCAGCTGGCTGATAATGTCTTCTGGCGTGATATCCAGCCCGCGCAGCTGCTTATTGCGCACACAGACTGTCTCCAGCCAGGAAGCATCCTGCCGCATCTGGACCAGCCATTTTTTAATGTCAGTCTTATACAGATAAAAGTTATCGGAGGTTTTTAAAATATGATACTTTTTTTGCACGATTTCCTGCACATATCCGTCCAGATGCTCCTTTAAAAGGTCCCCGTAATTTTTCTGTTCCAGAAGGCTGGAGAAGAAACGATCCATGTTGTGGAGCATATCCTGCAGAGTCTTATTGAGTTTTCTTGTATTAACCAGAGCAGTCTTCAAAAGAGAAATATTGCACCTGGGGTCATTCTTGAATGCGAACAGAATCGCGTAGACATTCTGGATGTAGACCTGGCTGTCATCCTCATCTTCCCCCGCCAGATGCGTAAACGCATCCACAAACACAGCGGCATAATCCGGAATAACAATGTTCACTGTCATATTGTGGTAATCATCCACCTTCCTGAGCCACCCCGCCTTTAACAGCCAGTTTAAAATACGGGTGGAAAGCGGCTCCAGCATATCCAGTTCGTCTTCCAGTTCATCCTGCACCATTACCACGCGGGTCTTCGCGAAATAATCACTCAGGGTCTGAATACAGATTTCCCGGCTTAAAAAGTAGTTGCTGTACTGGTATTCGTCATTGATCTGCAAAAGTGCATCAATATAAACCTGCCGGTTTCTGGAACGGAACAGGCCCCAGAACGAATCCGGTATTTCTAAAAACTGATTTGCCATAGTAATTGATTCCTTATTTATTTGTCGCAATTCACAGTCAGTAATTTCACGAAGACTGACTGTGGTTTGTTTCTGTTTGTAATTCATCTCACTATTTATAGAGAATAGGAGAATCCTTGCTACCGTTTGTCGAAAAATGCTGCTGCCCAGGTCATGCCTGCTGCAGCAGCATCTATTACTTCTCCATGATAAACAAACTTTTATTTATCCTATCGTTGTATCTGAGATTTTGTTCCTGTTCACGCACGGTGCCAACAGCAACTTTTTTCAAAACAATCCTTAAATTTCTAACAGATCACTGAATGCCTTCAATGCTCCATCGGTTTCATGAGCCAGAACACGTTTTGCAAGGACCTTACCAAGCTGTACGCCCTCCTGGTCAAAACTGTTTACATTCCATAAAAAGCCCTGGAACATTACCTTATTCTCGAAGTGTGCAAGCAGGGCACCGAGAGCGCCCGGATTTACCTGCTCACCGATGATGATGCTGGATGGACGTCCGCCCTCAAAGTTTTTATTGCGGTTTTCATCGGCCTTGCCGCATGCAAACGCCATGATCTGTGCTGCCACGTTTGCGCAAAGCTTCTGCTGGCTGGTGCTGCCCTGAATGACAACATCGGTATCCATCTGGTTTTTCTTAAATCCAACAAACTGCAGCGGAACAATGTCGGTTCCCTGATGCAGCAGCTGGTAGAAAGAATGCTGACCGTTGGTTCCAGGCTCACCAAAGATCACCGGTCCGGTCACATAGTTTACCGGCTCACCAAAACGGTTTACGGACTTACCATTGGACTCCATGTCAAGCTGCTGCAGATGTGCCGGGAAGCGGCTCAGTGCCTGAGAGTACGGAAGCACTGCCGTACAAGGATAACCAAGCACGTTGCGCTCGTATACGCCGATCAGCGCATCTAACATCGCTGCATTCTTGGTTACATCCGTCTCTGCCGCCAGCTTGTCCGCCTCTGCCGCGCCCTCTAAGAACTGAGCGAATACCTCTGGGCCGAAAGCCAGGGAAAGAACTGCACCGCCGACTGCGGAAGTAGAGGAATAACGGCCACCAATATAATCGTCCATAAAGAATGCAGCCAGATAATCGCTGCTCTTCGCAAGCGGGGAAGTCTCACTGGTCACTGCGATCATATGCTTTGACGCATCCAGACCTGCATTCTTTAACGCGTCCTTTACGAAGGATTCGTTCGTTAAAGTTTCAAGGGTTGTACCGGACTTGGAAACCAGCACGAAAATGGAATGTGCAACATCCACTCCATGTAAAACTGCTGCTGCATCATCTGGGTCTACATTGCTGATGAATTTCGCTTCCATCTTGAAGGTGCCATTCTTCTTTGCCCAGTTTTCCAGAGCCAGATACATCGCTCTCGGTCCAAGGTCACTTCCACCGATACCGATCTGAACAACCGTGGTAAACTTTTCTCCTGCCGCATTGGTGATCTCACCGCTGTGAACCTTGTTTGCAAACTCAGCAATGCGCTCCTGCTGCTCTTTATAGAAGGTACGCTTGTCCACACCATCTGCAATGACTGCGTCGCCAAGCTGTCCACGGGTTAAGTGATGAAGTACCAGACGTTTCTCACCGGTATTGATCACCTCACCATTGTAAAGTGCCTTAAACTTCTCCGCCAGCTGAGCCTCAGCAGCCAGCTTTTTTAATGCCTCCAGCACATTGTCATCGACCTGCTTTGCTGCATAGTGATAAGCAAGTCCCTCTGCCATTGGCACACTGTATTTTTTCACACGCTCTGCGCCGTTATCTCCGGTCATAGCCTCCGCAAGGTTTACGCGGGATGCTTTTTCCAGTTCCTGATAGGAAGTAAGAGTGTCCAGGTTGTTCCAGGTAATCATCATGATTCCTCCTTCAATACATTATACTGATCTTCAGCCGATAATTTTCTGTCAATCATCATAATTATACTATTGAATACGGGGAATTTCAAGAGATTTCAAGGAGACGCAGTACAATTACAATACAATAATTTACTGTCCACTGGCAGAAATTTTCTGAACTGATGATACAGTTCTGACTGCAGATTTTGCCAATGATTCGCTTGAAAATTTTCTTTTCTGTGATATACTGTAAGTTCCTGAATTTTTAATAAAACTCCGAAAGTTTTCCTTTCCGGCAGCAAAATATGACAGCCAGGTAAGACAAAACAAGATGAGACACAATCACACAAAGGAAGAGAAAACCATGTTAGGAAAAACACATATGGCAGTTGGAGTTGCCGCATCCATGCTGCTTTTTCAACCAAATACATTACCAGAACTAATTTTTGGAGCCGGGGCAGCGGCAATCGGTTCCGTAATCAGTGATATCGACTGCGGTTCCTCGGAAAGCAGCCGCAGAGCAGACAAAATTATATTTGCAGCAGAAACGATCGTGATCGGAATTGCTGCTGTCGAAGCGCACTGGCATATCGGTCTCTATCAGAAGCTTATGAGCAACAGTTCTGTCAGCCGCATCATCTTAGCATGTGCTGCATTTCTTTCCATATGCGCCTATGGAAAGAAAACACCGCACCGTTCTTTTATGCATTCATTTCTGGCAGGCGGACTCCTTTCCAGTTCCGTAGCCGTATTTCTTCCAATGCTGGTACCTTACTTTGGAGCCGCATTTCTATCCCATCTGGCCCTGGATCTGCTAAACCACAAAGGAGAACAGCTTTTTTACCCTCACCGGAAACGGTTTAGTCTCGGAATCTGCACTGCGTCCGGACTTATCAATAAGGTATTTCTTCTTTGCGGCTCAGTCGTGTCGGCAGAGGTGATATTAAAGCTTTTGACTGGTATGGTGATTGCGGCGCACAGGTAGTGCTGTAAAGCCAGCTTCATTAGCAGTCGCCATTGACCAGCCCTTCTTATTGCTCAATGTCTCGTTATTTTCTTTTCATTTTTATGGTAGATTCTACGATATGGCACCACCAAGCCGGATTCATCAGAAACTGGTCTCTAAATTGACTTCTATCATTGATCAATACATTTCAGATCACCACGGCTCTTGTGAAGTCTATCCTGCTCCATTTGCTGTCAATCTCGACGCTGATGACAAAGATTGGGTGGAACCGGATATTTCTGTGATCTGCGATCCGAACAAGCTGACTGATCGCGGATGTTCCGGAGCTCCAGTGATCTACTCCTTTACACAGGATATTCCGGTCGGAATCTATCCGGGACTGACAATTAAAATTAACGATTTACTGTAACTGCGTGAAATTTCTGTAGACACCACGTAGACATGATCAAATTTATACTCGCTTTTTCTTGTTTTTCACTAGGCGCGTTAAGAAAAGGGACTTTCAGAGCAATCTCTGAAAGTCCCTTTTCACTTTATTTTAAGCCATTTTCAATTAGAATTTACCAGCGGTAGCTGCTTCCTCTACTGCAACTGCAACAGCAACGGTCATGCCAACCATCGGGTTGTTACCAGCGCCGATGGCGATGTGTAAATTATGATAATCAATGAAAATAGGTGCTTATTTTTGTCTATTATGCAACTCTCTACACGCTAGTGTTTAAGCCATTTCTTGCCATTTTATGTTGTACTGTGTAGACTTGTGACGAACTGTTATGTAGACTTTTCGTAGACTTGGGGCGTGTAGACGTGTACAACAGTTTTCTGTAGACATAAAAAAGAATGGCACTTATATGCGATACACATATTATACCATTCTTATGATTTTCAAGCAATATATTTGAATTCTGTGATGTTGTTAAGGTCGGACAAATCCATACCGTCATATTTCTCAACAAACGCTTCCAGAGATTCTTTTCTAACCTTTAAGCTTCCGAGTTTCATAGCCGGGAGTAATCCTGCCTTGATTAAATCATACACAAGATGAACATTAATTCCAAGGAGCTGAGATACTTCTTTTACTGTATATAATAATTTTTCTTCTTTGTTCATATAATATATCCTTATTTATTTTAAGGAACTTCTACCACTATGATAGGAGTTCCTTATTTTTTACGCTTCTGTTTGAACTAGTAACAATAATAATGCCATTTGGTTTTCAGGTAAACTTTACCCTGTTTACCGCCACTCTGATAGAGAACATGTTCGGGTAATACGCTTCCATTCTCTAGGAGCCACTGAGCATTAGCCCAGTTACGATCGGTCGGCTGTCGGTAATAGTTTCCGTCTCTTGTACAAGAATACTGCCCTCGCTGGAATACAACATCTCTGAGAGTGTCTGGGAATTCAGCACTGGCAACTCTGTTTAATGCAACGCTGCCAACATACCTCTGCTCCTCATCAGAATAAGACTGACATTCACCTGCAAGTAGGTGTGCCATAATTTCTAAATCTTCCAAGGAATATGTAGGTACATCAACTGGCTCGTAAGAAAACCAGTCAGAACGCATATATGCAAATCCGTCACAGGTCGTAATCATCGCCCAGCCGTCAATCTCCAATATAACCTCAAACTCGGTATTAACGATGCTTGTGTCTAGGATTGGAGCATTCTCGGACGGATATTCTCTGATGTTTACTTCTGTGGTGGTGTAGCGGATTTCGCTATCACACACATATGGCATAGCAGCTTCAAATCGGTCAATTAGTTCCTGTTCAGTTGAGTTTAAATTATAATCTGCCTGCCCGAAGACAGGCGTGACAAACAATGATGACATCGCCAAAGCGATTAAAAATCTCTTCATAGTTCCTCCTTAGTTGTGTATTCTTTGGAGGATTACCGGTAATCCAAATCTATGTAAAAGCTCGTCAGCTAGTACAACTATTTATTCTCTTTTTCTACTGGTTCGTGTGTAAGTTTGAATCTGACTTCTTCTGCTGTGTCTTTAAATATTACGCACTTATCTAATGAAATAGTGTTATTGCATGTCGGACATGTGATTGTATAATATTTTTTCGCATAATCATTTAATGATACAGCCGGAACAAAAATTGACATTTTCGGTCTACAAACTTCACTATCTTGGAATGTAAAAACCGAATCACAATTAGGACATGTGCAGCCATACATTCTCTCTGGTTTTGGTTCCTTATGTTTGTTACCTTTATAGATGATTTCCATAAATATGTTCTCCTTTTGTTATTTGTGAAGCTCCAAAAACTTGCCTGCATCTTCTTTGCTACTCAACCATGTGCATTTCGTCAGGTTGATTATCTTACAGCAATTCGGACATGCAACAACATATAAGTTTGGTCTGCCGGAATAGTTACCTACATACATTGATTCGCTCTTTTGGAACGAAAATACAGTGCCGCAATTTGGACATTCACAACCATATTTGCGGTCGAGATCATGGACTTTATGTCTATTTCTTTGGATGATAATTTCCATATTATTCCTCTTTTAATGCTTTGTGTAGTTTAGTAAACTGCTCGACTTCTTTCTTATTTCTGAGCCAAATGCAATCTTTTAAATCAGTTGGACAAAGACAATTATTGCACCAAACCATAGGTATTTCATCATCGCCATAATATACAACATTATCTCCTGTAAATGTAAATATAGTTCCACAATTCTTACATTCGCATCCATATTCTCTTTCGTGTTCAGGGATTTTATGATAGTTATGTTTCGCAATAATATTTTTCACATTTTGCTCCTTTTAATGGTCGGTTGCGATCTCATAGATAATATCATCATGGTATTTTCCATACTTATCTTTGATAGAATCTTTGAGGATATGTTTCTTACCGTTGTGCATTTCTATGAGCTTATCGTAGTGTTTCTCTACAGGATTTCCGCTAATCATACGCCACTCAACTCTATGCAATTCGGAGATCAATTCCTCGATTTTATCAAACAAATCTTTGCCAATAATTGGATTTCCACGGTCAAATGACATCAGCCCAAAATTGTATGCTTTGGAGTTGTAATAGTCTACTGTATAACCAAGATAGCCAATCAATTTTTCGCCGCTAACAATGGCATATGTAAACTGTCCAAACTCTTGATTTTCTGGAATATCCGGTGTCCATTGGTCAAGGCAACCAGTCTCATAAAACATGTCCTGAGTGTAGAAAAGTTTCTGAAATTCCTCTGCAATTTCGTTCCTATATAGGATTGCAGGGACTAACATTTGTATCACTTCCTTTATTATTATTCTCTATTAGAACGAAGCCATTGAAACAAATCCCATGAATAAATATTGGGAATATAATTGGTTCTTCCAGATGAAAATCGGCAAATGTTTGTGAACGCATCAACAACACCACCAATATTCATTTGGAGAGTATAATGGCTTAAACAAAAGGCGATATATTCTCTTGTTTTTCTACTTCCATAATCTTTACAACGATTCTTTAATTGTTCCAATTCTTCTTCGGTTAATGTGTAAATCTTCTCTGTTTTTGTTGTCATAACATTGTCGATTTTCATATTTTTACGTTCTCCTATCCAGTGACTTGAAACGAAGATTTTATCTGATTTTCGAAGTCAAAAAACCCTTATTTTATAAGGGTTTTCTCAACCTCGATTTTTCAATTTTTACTCTTTTGACCCATTTCCGCTCATCATAAAGCTTACAAGCTTCTCGGTGTCTCTTTCATCGGAAATTTCCAGAGAAAGCTCCTTAATGTAGTCAGAAGAAAAGATTTTTGCCATGGCAAGATACTGGCAAAGTTTGGACTTTAAATTAATCTTATCACCCTCATTAGAGATAAGAAAAACATCTCCTGTGCAGGAGTCGATCACATTGAAAAATGCGTCAACATCGGCAATATTATATAGCTTTATTATGGTTATTCTCCTCTCTTATATGGTTCTAAAAACTTGATGAGTTTGTTGTATACATCCTTGTCTTCGGTGTATAAAGTAATATCATTGTGATGTTCTTTGAATAAGTCAGCTAAATTCATATAGTGATAGGTGTAAGCATTTAGTTCTATTTTTTGATGTGAATGTGCGAGCTTGATTGTTATAGCAGCAGCTAATGCATATGGATCTATATAGTTTTCTAAATTGTGATAATCAAAACCAAAATAATTTTTGAGATGAACTAAACCGTTGTCAAATTCCTTCAATTTTTCATGTAAAACAGTATTTCGTTTTGTTTCTTTATAACAGTCTTGATAAGCATAACACTGTACTCCGTCGAGGTTGATATAATAATTACACACCTTGAAAAACTTAGGGATTTCATCAATAAAATCAAGTTCATTATATGTATGTTCTCCGTCGCCTTGCTTAAATTTACTGATTAAATTTCCATGGTCTTCTTCGATAACGCAAATGAGTTCATATTTCGGAACTACTAGATTAGATTTCTCCCAAACATAGTCAAAATCTCTCCGAACTAAAACTCTATAAAAATTTTCTTCAACCATATTCGGACTTGCTCTCCTTTCTATTTTGTCCCTGTTGAACCGAATCCACCGCTACCACGTTTTGTCTCGTTAAGTTCTGGAACAAGCTGAAATTCCAATGGTAAATATGGTATAACCACAAGCTGTGCAATGCGTTCCTGTGGCTCTACTGTGTACGGAATATCTGTATCATTATGAAGCGCAACAACATATTCTCCGGTGTAATCTTCGTCACAAATACCTAAGCAATTTGACGGTCTGATTCCATGTTTTGTTGCTAATCCGCTTCTTGCACAGATAGCTCCAAAGTATCCGTGAGGAAGTTCCATAGCAAGTCCAGTACCAATTTTTTCTGTTGTGTGAGGTGCAATAGTTACAGACTGATCAAGAGCAGCATACAGGTCGTAACCTGCTGCAAATTCACTTCCGTGATTCGGTAATTTTGCCAGAGGATTCAGTTTTTTAATGTTGATTTTCATTATACTTATTCTCCTTTTCTTTCTTCTACTGTGAGAACATTTCCTTCTGTTTCAATAATCTCATAACGCGCAACGAACTCATTGTAAGATACACTATTGCTCAGAGTTACTTTATATTGTTCTGGGTGTTTCACACATATTACAAATACAAGTACAAGACATACAGCTAACAGAAACATACTGAGTTTGAAATATATATCAATACTGCTAAATCGTGTCATACACCAAACACAATAAACCAAGAGTAATAATGATATGGTTAATGCAACGCCTAATTCCGTCTTAGAAACGAAAGGAAAAACAGCCGGAATAGTTTGCAATACTGTTACTCCGTCCATAGTACTATTTCTCCTTTTTTAATTGTTTCTGAAATATCAATGACGCGTTGATTTTTGCTCCCACACCACTTCAATGTGACATCACGTTGCTCATCAATATATTCTCCATCCACAAACACATCGCACATTAAAATGATTGCTCTACGATATTGATTTGCAGAAATTTCTTGTTTATCAAAGTCATCGTCCTCAAATAACTGTTCCCATGTATAGCCACTGTAAAGCCAGATGTTCTTAGTTGGAAACTTCTGCTTCACTTCCACTACCAATTTATATATTTCTTCTACATTATCTTTGAATAATGGATCGCCGCCGGAAAGAGTTAAACCGGAAATATAATCCTTTGATAATTTATTAAATATCGCCTGTTTAGCATCTTCATCAAATGGAATACCTGATTTCGGGTCCCAAGTTTGGGGATTCTGACATAAGCGGCAAGCGTGTGAACAACCGCTACACCAAATTACGCACCTCAATCCGATTCCATTGCAAACATCTTCGTGAGTAATTGCTAAATAATTCATTTTTATCTCCAATGAAAGCATAGAGAAGAAAATCTTCCCTATGCAAACATTCTCTATTTTCTTATTTAAAAGTCTGATGTTTCACACGCATCTCAACTTCTTGCTGCTTTCCTTTATTAAAGGCTGTTGTATAATCGCCAGTCAGATAACCAGTAACTCTACGAAGTCTTCTGATTTCGTCTCCTCCACACATTGGACAATTGTTTGCAATGTCATCTGTATATCCGCATTTCGTACACATATCATTAGGTACATTAATGGCAAAATATGGAATGTCTTTATCCATTGCATAGTTTACTATTGTCTCGATGGCATCAATATTGTTCTTTACACTACCATCGAGTTCGACATAGGTTATACAACCTGCATTACTGTACCCTGTCAGCTGACTTTCAATATCAATCTTCTCCATTGGAGTCATTTTGATCCATACAGGAACATGGATGCTATTTGTAAAGAAATCTTTGTCCGAGACATCTTTGATTACGCCATACTTCTCTTTAAATTTATTCATAGAGGTATAACATAAATTTTCGGAGGGAGACAGGTAAACTCCAAAATTGAGCTTATATTCCTCTTTAAATTCTTTACACCTATCGTGAAATAGTTTTTCGATTCTCTTAGCAAGAGCCATACCTTTTTCGCTAGTATGGTCACAACCAATAAGAATCTGTAAAGTTTCCGCCAATCCAATTTGACCTACGCCAAGTGTTCCGTGTTTTAAAGCAGAAACAATTCCTTCTTCTGGAACATATCCAGCCATTACATGATTTTCATACATAAATTTAGCAGCATCGGGTGACTGATGAGAAATCCAATTAAATCGCTCGATAAGCATATCCTTTGCTTCATAGATTTTATTGTCAAGATATCCGATAAATCTATCTACAAGATGTGATTCATCTTCTGCGACTGCTTCTGCTCCATACTGCTCAATCATGCGAGTTTTGACTTCCATTGCCAGAGTTGGCATGATAATGGTAACAGGGCAAATGTTTCCTCTACCATCTTTGAGCTGACCGAATCCGTT
This sequence comes from Clostridium sp. AF32-12BH, assembly GCF_003477935.1. NCBI lineage: Bacteria > Bacillati > Bacillota > Clostridia > Eubacteriales > Clostridiaceae > Clostridium > Clostridium sp. AF32-12BH. Next base: position 57,458 of record NZ_QUEH01000007.1, read on the forward strand.
TACATCCCAACCGTTAGCAGTCCGGCACCCCATCGTACTAAAATATGTTCTAGGGTCTTCAATGTCATATCCTGCATTACCACTCCAATCGACATTTGCATAGTTTGGATATAATCTCTGCGCAGTGGAACGAAGTGCTAATCTAAACAGATCATAGTTTTGATCTCCAGGCTTTCTGTTAACACCTTTCATGCACTGAAAAATACTACACGGGAAGATAGAAGTTTTATGTAATTTACCAATTCCTTTGATAGACACATCAAGAAGCGCCTTGATTACCATACGTCCTTCTAAACTTGTACAAGTACCATAGTTAATAGAGGTGAATGGTAATTGGTTTCCTGATCGGCTTTGCAGAGTGTTCAAATTATGGAACAGTCCTTCGGCAGCCTGATACGTTTCATTGATAGTGTCGTATAATGCACTCTGATAAAATACCTTATCAAGATTCGTATTTCCTAAATAGAAATCAGATTCTTTTAATCCAGTTTTTTCAAAGAATTCATGCTTATGTTCATCTACCCAATCATCAAATTTGTTTCTGATGATACCACCTTCTTCATAGGTATCGAACATCATATTCAGTAAATCAAGATCAAGGAAATCAGGAGACTGTTTTAAGTAAGCAACAATGTAATGCTTTAAAAACGATTTTCTTACATAAGGCACCATTGTCCAATCAAGATGTGTTGCAGAAACACCACCGAACTGCTGCAAAGACTGTAACTGGAAAATCACAGCAACTAACTGAAATGCGGTATTTACTGACTGTGCAGGTCTTACGTCAGTCTGTCTTGTATTAAATCCATTCTTTAATAAATCATCAAATGGGATGCTCAGGCAGTTGTGCATACCAACGGCATAAGAGTTTAAGTCGTGAATATAAATCTCGTTATTCTGGTGGTTGTTTCTTGCCATAGCCGACATACAGTTATCCAATGCGTACTGCTTTAAAACGGTATCACTTGCTTCTCCAACTCTGCCACCAAAAGATTTCTCATCAATATTGGCGTTCTGATTCTGAACATTGGAAGCGGTTAATTTCTCGCGAATATCATTCATAAGTTTCATTTTGCTCTCGCGAACACGCGTTCTATCATTACGATAAAGAATAAATGATTTTGCAACATCCTTACGTTTACTTGCCATTAATTTATTCTCTACAATGTCCTGAATTTCTTCCACTGAGATACTATCCTGATCAAGTGATTTCACATAATTGGCAATATTGGATGACTGAATCTTCGCCTGACTCGTTACTTCCTTATCAACATCTTCAAACGCCTTTAATACTGCTTCTCTAATTTTGTTTGGATTAAATTCTACCTTGCGCCCGTCTCTTTTAATTACCTTAGTCAATCTTCATCCTCCTCAAAATTCACAATCTCGCCGTCATTGATAATTGCTAGCTTTCCGCCCTCGAACATCAGTAAGCAATCATTTAATGTAACCCGGCTCAAATCCATAATTGTTCCATAATCAAACATAGTTGCATCACCTCCTTATATATCCATTCCCCCCATCCCTACAAACAAGTTGCAAATAGGACGAGTTAAATTCTTCAAGACTTGGTTTTCTTTTAACAAAATCAATGATGTATTCTCTGTCGTCTACAAGAACTGTGACGAAATCATCCTCTTTCTTTTTCAGTTCCCTAATTAATTCTCCACTGTTTGCAATCAATCGTCGTCCACCGCCTTTGCAAGAAAGTTATCCAGGCAGCGCTCGAAGATTCCAATGGTTATCTCGTTGTCACTGTGTAGCACTACATCCATGGTTGTTGGATAGCCAAGTGAACTAACACCAATCACAGACTTGCCGTCCACACAGATAGAACCTTTGCTCAGGTCAACATCGTCCTTGAAAGTGGTTAGAACATTTACCAGATCAAGACCCATTTTTAAATTCTCTAAATGAATTTCTTTTTTATGCATTTGTTGTTCTCCTTAAAATCTTATTGTTTTGATGAATTTTGCATATATTTCGTCTACTGTTATCTGTAAAACTCTGAAAAGTGCAGTTTCATTGTTAGAGTCTGTTGCCGTATGAATATCGCTTAATTTTTCTACGACAAACGGAAGAACTCTTTCTCTATCAGCAATGGTCATATTTGGAATATTATCAAAGATAATCTGAAACACTTTTGTTTTTACGGTGCTTGACCATTGAGTAAATTTTCTTAACTGCTCTGTCGTTTTATGTTCCATACAATAATTTGCATACGCCATTCCTGCTTTACTAATATGAGTTTGAAGTAAAGTAAACAGTTCCATGATCGATTCATCGTTTGTATAATTTAATGCATTTAGAACATCATGCCAGTTATAACATCTCTCTCCACTCCAATTAGAATTCCATTCTTCTACGTCACCAAAACAGATTTTGCGTACAGCATTGGAGCTAACTAGATTGTTAGCCTGATCATCAATAAATACCGCATTGGTCATATCTAAATGGGATTTGTCTTTGAATTCTTTGAAATTAATGAGATTGATTTTTTTGATAATATTAGGAAACTTGTGATTGATATAGTAACTTTTCTGTTTTAAACTTGGTGAGAAGCCTAATGTAGCAACTTCAATACCGTACCAAATTGTTAACACTTCTAGGATTTCTCGCGCATATGGCATAGGTTTCAACCGACTGAAAAACCTCGGTCTGTTCCAAAGATGATTCACATACTCTTCGCTTGCTAAGGTTAATTCTTTAAAACCGTATGTATGCATATCACATGCGCGAACCGCTTTGAAGCCATTATAGTATTGAAAATCTTCATTATATAGATCTACGATCGCCTGTGTGGAATCGACCAGAACATTGTCGAAATCCACAATTAATCTTTTCTTGTCTATTGGTATCACGTCCTTTACAGGTTATATTCTTTCTTGAAAAATTTACACATGGTTTCTACTGCTCGCTCAAATGTATCATTGTTCAGTAAATGATAATCCCACGCCATAGACTTCTCAAATGTGGTAAATTCTACATTTTCACTCTCAGCACGAGAATCATACACATTATCGTCACTGCGTTTCTTTGCTCTCTCTTTAGCAATGGACTGTGTAGTTCGCACATATACAATAATAAACTGATATTTATCCTTGTATTTTTCTCTCAGTGGTGGAATTGCATCTGGATTAATCACATACACATTCCAGGCATTATCATCGCTCAAAGTAGAATTTGTTGTAAAATATCTGTTACCGTTAATTTCGGCATATGCAGCAATGTCATCCTTATACTGAACAAAATCTTCTTCCGAGATAAAAATATGATCTCTGGAATCTGTTGCTTCCTCTTCGTTTCTAGGCGGTCTAGTTGTATAAGACTTAACCATTTTTAGTCCTAACCGCTCACAGGCGGCACTAGCGATAGAAGTTTTACCACTAGCACTCCGCCCAACAATTAAAAACTTCTTTGTCATTTGACACCTCTTACTTATTTAATAATTCCAAAAACTCATTCTCTGAAATGATTTCGATTCCCAAAGAATGTGCAGTCTTACATTTTGATGATGTGCTATTCGGGTCATCACAGATAAGACAATCCGTTTTTGAGGTCACACTTCCAGTTACCTTGCCGCCGTTTGCTTCAATCTCTTTCTTCAAAGCGTTTCGGTTGGCAAAATGTTCTACTGTTCCGGTGATAACAAAAGTCTTTCCGTTTAATTTGGAGGAAGTCGCCTGTTCATTTACTGTCTCAAATTCAAAATTCTTAGAAAATTTCCACATCTCATGGCAATTTTGATTGAAGTAATCATCCAGAGATTTTACAATAACATCGCCAATACCAGGAATATCACTGAAATATTTCGCACCGTGTACCGTCATCACATTGAAGAAATCTCCAATAGAATCAACCTTTGACATGATTGCTTTGGAAGCTGTTTTGCCGACCAAATTAATTGATAAAGAATATAACCATTTATCTAATGTGGTATGTTTGGATTTCTCAATGGCAGCAAGCAGTTTATCTACGGATTTAGCTCCAAATCCTTCCAGATTTTTCATCTTCTCACTGTAAATACTGAGTGAATAAATATCGTTAATAGAGGTCAACCAACCGAGTTTGATAAATGTACTTATAGTGGCTTCTGACATACCGTCGATATTCAGTGCGTCCCGGCTCGCAGCGTGGCAGAGTTTGCCGAGCAGTTTACCCTTACAATCTGGATTGGTACAGATGAGCATTTCAGAATCGTTGTCTTTCACTGTTCCGGTAAAACCACCACAGATAGGACATTTAATTGGAATACTGAGCCATTTCAGCTCTTCCAAATCGTGAACATCTGGATCGTACTTCTCTGCTCTTTCGATTTTCGGGATTATAGCATTACGCTTAGTAACCCAAATGGTTTCTCCTACAAATGGTCTGCCAAGTGTATCCTGCATTACGGAAAGGTTTGAAAGTGAAGCTCGACGAACACTTGTACCGTCAATCTCAACCTCGTCAAAGATTGCCACAGGAGTCAGAACGCCAGTTTTACCCATTGACCATTCAATATCTCTGAGTGTGGTTTCCTCTTCTTCGTCGTAAAACTTGAAAGCTAGGCTGTGACGTGGATGATGTCCAGTCATTCCAAGTGATTTGCCATAGGTTACATCATTATACGAAATAACAATGCCGTCAATTGGGTAACCTTGTGAGTTGGCTAACAGCTTTAAAATTTCAATCAGATCATGGACACTATCTGTCGCACTGTTATACGGAACCCACGGTACGACTTCAAATCCATATCTTCTTGCAAGTTCAAAGCCTTCTGAGTATGTCTTAACGCCAAATGGAACTTTCCAGGTAACAAATTTCACATGACGATTCTTTGTAATGCTGCTATCCAACTGGCGCACAGAACCGCTCGCAAGATTTCTAGGATTCTTGTATTTCTTATCTGGATCTGAAATTGTTTCATTGATTTTCTCAAAATCCTGATATGTAATAATTGCCTCTCCCTCAATTTCAAACTTGTCCTTGCAAGGAATTTTTAAAGGCAGATTATCGAACATTTTGGCGTTATGAGTAATTAGTTCACCGATTTCAGCATTACCTCTTGTTTCAGACTGGACTAATTCACCGTTTTCGTATGAATTGAGTATTGTTAATCCGTCAAGCTTTAAGGATAAAACACAATCTCGACCACTAGAAAATTTCTCCAAATCCGATTCAAGTTTTGTCTTGTCAAGTGACATCATCAGATGAGAATGCTTTACTTTTTCAAGCTCGGATTTGATTTCATATCCAACAGTCTGAGTCGGTGAATTGGCAAGTACAACACCAGTAATTTCTTCAAGATATTTTAACTGGTCAAACAGCTCATCATACTCTGCATCGGAAATCAATGATTCTGAGCGGTTATAATACGCATCTCTATACTCATTTAATTGAGCAACAAGCAGTGGGATTCTGTCAAGATAGTCCATCAACCCATCTCCTCTCCTGCATATTCCTTCAAGTATTTGAGCATCCGACTCTCTTCTGGGAAAAATAAATCCTGTTGCTTTTCAGCCATTAACCAACCGAAGAAATTAGAGCAGAACTGCCCGAAACGCCAATCCGGGAAATGAGCCTTATGTATACGGCAAAGCTCGGCATAAAAATCATCTAATCTATCTGGATTACGCATTGGCACTCTCCTTTCTTGGCTTTCTACCACACGATTTCTTCTCGTCGCAGAATCCATACACCTCGCATTTTGGCTTAAACAGGTTGTCGACAATCCATTCCCACTGATCTGAATATTCTCTCAAAGCATTCATAATATCTGGGAATAATTCTAATCTGTATTCATGGTATGCTCTTGAACATAAGCGTACATGGCTCATATCTACAAGATTTCTCAGATTACGCTTCTCAACTGTTTTCGTTGTCATTCCAAGAGGAAGTAAGTTTGCCACATCTTCATTTGGAACACCGCAATTTTTTAATTCTTCGAGACTGTCTCGCAGATTTTTCGCCGCTGTATTAAAAGCAACTAATGCTTCTTTGTTTTTCTCAATGGATGCCGGTCTGATAATTTCAAAATCTTTGTAATTGATATATCTTGTTGAAGCCTGTAAATAAGGTGTCATTCCACCAACATGTCTGTAATACTCTCGCATTACTCTGGCGCTATAACCATCAATAACCATATGTACATCTACAAATTCCATTGTTCTGCCGTGACCAGACTCAATACATTCCTTGCCACGTTTAATATTTCTTTCTTCATCTGTGATGTTGGCATTCCAACAAATTCCTGCTCGTCTGCCAATTAACGCTAATGGATCTTTCGGTGTTTCTGGTAAAATTGTAATTGTTCCCATAATTACCTCCTGTATTTTGATATACTTATATTCTCTAAGCACTTGACGGAACATCCAAGATAAGCCTGGATATTCCCAGATACACGCCATTTATGGTCGTATTCTGATTTAGAGTGATTATTGAGACGATGTGTCTCTCCGAAAAAAGAAAGGATAAGCGGTTGGAGCTTATACACTCCGCAAAATGCTTAGAGAATATGTATTGTTTTATCTATTCTTTTTAATATCCATATCCACAATTACTTTGCATGAAGTTATGCAACCATGATTAGAATTTTCGACTCGTTTTACATAATTCCCATATGGATCATAAATCATAAGATATTTGTTCTCTTTGTCATTTACAATCGTATATTCTCGATATTTAAGATCTTTACCACTGTATGGTTTCATATTATTTATACCTTCTTTGTGACCACACATAGTCGGAAAACCGCTGCCAATTTAGTTCGACCTGTGTATATATATCGGCTTTACCAATCCACGGTGAAATGATTACTTCATATTCTGATTTACACAAAAAGTAATATAATAATGTTTTTTCTAACCGAGAATCAAATCCGTTTCTTGATAATCCCAGTGACAAGATTTCCTCCACATCTTCTCGAAATTTACTGTGATCAAAAATGTTGTACATTCCTACCTGCTTGGATTGGGAATCGCACAGAAATACATTCCATGTTAGTTGCATTTTGTATCTCCAATCATACATATCATGTATTTTTATTATTTAATAACGCAGTTCCAGTTGCGTATGATTTATCGCATGTAATTTCATTAAGAGTTGTTTTTGGCATTGTCCATGTCAACGAAGAATCTTTCTTATTGGCCCCATCGACATATCCTGCATTGTAAATTTCATCAAAAATTTCCTGTAATCTTTTCTTATCGACAGTTACTTTGTTTTTATTTTCTTTGCATTCTTTGAATTCATCAAAATATACCAATGCTTTCATTTTTGTTCTCCTTCTTAGTTATCTAAATTCTTCATTAATCTGTTTCAACTCCTCTTCTGTAAATGGAGTAGTTGATTCCAGTTTTTCTAAGGCTCCATTCCTTACAATTGCTTTAAAGTGCTGCCACGTTCTACAATATGGACATTGATCAATCAATTTTGGACGCATAAAAGAACCATAATCATATTCTCCGTCTTTTGCCGGAATAGAATCGCCAACTTTGTAAAGTCTTAACATACAATCAGCCCATTTAATCTGCTCTTCTGCAACAAACTCTTTTCCACAATTTACACATTTAATTTCACCCTGAATTTCATTATACATTCCCATTCGTATCACCTCCTTAATTGAACGCCATTAGTCCACCAATTCCAAGACCAGAGATAAACCCAAATTGCCAAGCCATTTCTTGAAGAATGAAACGCATAACAATTCCCAAAATCAATACTAATGAAAAAATTATATTTCTAATCCATTTATTCATTTGTTTCTCCATTCAAAATCTTAATAGCTTTCTCAACATGCCATTCCTGTAATCCACCGGTTTCTTCTGTGTCTGACCAGAATTCTGTTTTAATCAAACATTCTCCGATTCCATATTGAACGTAGTCGTTCTTCGTAAAATCATCATCCAAACTAATAAAACGAATATCATTTTTATTTGGTCGTTCATTTAACCAGGTTTTAATCTCCAATGGTCTAATTAAGTGAATAATTGGCGTTTTATCAATAATGTCCATACCATACTTCGCAAGAGAATCAACAAGATACTGATACATCGACTTACAAGACGGGTTATCACAATCTAACTCTCGCCAAGTGGAAGAAAGGACAATTTTTGCATTGCAAGCATGATAAATCTTTGCAAGCATCTGTACATTATAATCATTAATTTCTGTATGTTTGGAACATTTTCTGGACTCAGGAAGATTTTCATAATACTGAAAGCAGTTGAGAACGCCATCGACATCTAAGAAAATTATGTTCATTATTTTCCTCGTTTCATCATAGATTTTCTAAGGCATCTCTGGTATTTATAGCATATCGAATTTGCTCTGCAAAATAATATGCGCAATCACTAGAAAATTTCTCTTGAACTTTTGCTATATCGTTAGTTTCAATCTCTGTATGAATGTTGGCATCTACAATATATTTGCCATTATCATTTCTAATCTTTACTTCATTATTCATTTCTACTACCTCATATGAAATGTACGTTTTAAGTCTTTTTATACTTTTTCCATTACATGCCAGGTTTTCCAATGAACTTCCTTTTCATCATCATCTACTACAATAAACCCTTGTTTTTCAAGGGCTTCTACAACCTTGATTGTATCGGAATTGGGATATCCGTTAATTATTGCAATTTTTCTTAATTTTTCCATTTTTACCTCCAAAATAGCAGCTTTGAAATCGAAGTTTTATCGTTTCTTAGAATCCTTTTGCATATTCCTTGACTTCATTATCAAGCAATTTGATTACGAGTCGTCTCTTTGCCAAATCGAAGCCTTTTGAGACATCAAACTTATCATCCTTATAGCATGATGCCTCTGCTCTCAAATGATCAAATCTGACCTGAACCTTCTTTCCGTTTTCACGCATCTGTACATCAATTGCGCAACTAATACCATTAAAAGGATTCAGGAAAGTTACGGTTTTGAGTTTCCACTTAGTCCATGTTCTTTTAGCAATGACTGGATTTTCAACTTTTTCAAAGTATTTTTTAAACTCATCATAAGTCATACACCCTGTTCCATAAGAACAATTGAATGAGATTACTCCACTGTCTACGCCGGTAACTGTAAATACATCTCCAACTTTATCAAAGTTGCCAAGTTTCTGAACAAGCTTAATTTTATCTCCTTTAATAATCATGCTATCTTCCTTTCTTTTTGAAATTTTTTATTGAATGCATCTATTGCAACTTGATCTTCCGGTGTAACCGGATCATTAAATCTTCTGCGCGCTTGTACAATATGGTTGTCTCGTACTTCAATCGTCACAAGACTGTCACTCGGTCTGTCCTTTTTTCGTAAGAATAAAATATGACATTCACCATTAATCACTCGATCGATATATGATGCAACACAATTATTTTGCATACACGCTTCTTGCTTTATATCTTGTGTGGATTTTGGATAAATAAATATATAATCACCAAATGTACATTCGTATTGTTTAGTAATTCTCTTTTTAAAAATTTCTTCTGAAAATTCTTTTTTCATTCTATTGTAATTTCTACAAGCAATTTTATGAGTAGTTAAGAAATGTCTTGGATATTTATCATATTTATCACTCAACTGGTGCATCATATTAGCGTAATCATATAACTCTTGAATAAGAAAGCTCATATCTTCTATGGCTTCGTAGGTTTTAATTCTATCAAGATACATCCATAAATCTTTTGCATTATATCCAAAATCATTAACAAGCATATTGAAATATGATTTATATAAATATTGCATAGTTTCTCGTATGTAGTGCTGATTATGCGCAAGCCAAATGGAAATAATATCTTGTTGCGATAGACTAACAAAATCAAGTTGAAATGGAATTAAATGAGCGTCTTGATTTTCTTTATAAAAAAGAACTAACTTATTTCTAAGAGGTATATCATATGTTCTACATAATTTGATTAACGATTTTGGAATCGTAGAAATCGAATACATAAAACTCGTACCTTCATAGTAATGTATGTTTAATCCAGCCGAAAAGATTTGTTCAAATCTCGAATATTTTGGCACTCTATTAAGCAGCGTTCCAACATTTGTAATGTAGTGTTCATGCCGATCAACGAATCTTAAAAAGCTGGCATAATTTTTATCTTCACAAGACTCGCACATTTTGCATATGGACACACCTCTTAATTGCCCTTGTAAATTTTTTACATAATTTCCTTTGATGCCAATAGCTAGTTGTGTTGCAAAATCATACTTGACATTGCGTCCATCCTCGAAATCAAAAATAAGATACTGTTTCTCTTTATATACTTTCATAATTTCCTCGTAAAACGCATTTTTATACCTGTTGTTCTTGATAATCTCTACAATAATTCTTGATATTCGCTACACACGAATCACAAATTTTTGCAGTATAATTTCTTTTATATTTATATTTTTTACTGCCTGGAATAAATTTCTTCCAATCAGAACATGTGACTTCTATTCCTTCATTATTTTTCACTTCACGTCTGCAAATATCACAAACTGTTACTACTGCCATATGCGTCACTCACTTCCTATGTATTAGTTCCAATAAATCACCCAACGGTGTCTATTCTTTTCGTATGTGTCTACCTCTAAAAGTTTATATCCAAGACTCATAAGCAATTTCTTATTATTGTCACTAATATCATTCTCCCAGAGAATTGCAAATTTCTGATTAATGCTTGCTTTCTCAATGCTGAGTCTAATTGCAAGAATCTCACCTTCGACATTGGAACTTTCTTCTGTAAAAATACAATCCATAGCTTTCTGTTTAGATTCTTTAGCACTTGGAAAACGATTCACAGTCATCCTTGTATTTGGAAACGAACAAATCAGTTCGTCGTTTTTATAAACTGAAATGCCGCCCTTATTAAAAGAAATCCCATCCTTAACAAACATAATTATTCTCTCACCCTCTCAAACTCGAAAATACTATTCCTAGTTTCCACTCTTACAATATTCTCGAAAGTACAAACGGAAACAACATAACTTGTCCTAAGAGCTTTGCCGATCATATCTGACCCGTCAGTATTCTTGATATACTTTACAAATAATGGAAGTCCCGGCTTGATAAAATCCATTTCCAAGTCAACAGTTCTCCCGATTTTCTGTAGGTATACATCTTCTGTTCTATCTATACCGCGATCACCGTAAGTACCTGAATGTGCAATTCTATTAATTCTGTATTCCATAATCATTCCTCATTCCATTCATCATAGGCTTCCCAATCAATCAAAACGTACTGTTTATACGCTGGAATGTACACTTTTTCGCCAAAAACACGCGCAGAACCGTCAAAATCGAGGTCAAAATCAGCATTTTTTACGGATGAAATGCTCGTTTCCTGAGTTGCCCATAATTGCGTAGGTAATTCATCAAAATCATCAGAGTTTTCAGAATAATCCTCCCAAAAATCTTCCTCATTGAAGTACATTGAGTCGTTTTCCCGGCAGTAAAGCATGGTATGAACATCAGATTCGTCGACCTGCTCGGCTTTCTGTAAAGTTTCCTGCCAAATTCTCTCCTCTTCCTGGAACATTTCCTGTAATTTCTTCTCATCAAATGCTGACATAGTGTACACTCTCCTTTTCTTTTAAAATTCTGTTGTTATCGTTGTTACATGCACAAGGACTTTTGACATGAATATGACAAAATCCATGCTGTGATTCAAATCAATTTTTGAAACATCTGGTACAATAATCCATTCTCCATTTTGTCTCTTAATTTCAAAATCACACTCTTCTTTATTTTCTCCATTTACAGTATGAAAAATATGAATTCGATCAAGTATAATTGGTTCTGATTTTGGAATCCGATAATAACCTGTGAATTTCGCACTGTATATAAAAGTTGCTGGATCACCGTATTTTGTTGTTTTAATTGGCATTTATATATTCTCCTTACTTGAATGGATTTTTCATAATTTGATGCAACAACATATCTTTAAAACCAAGAGGCGAATCAATCACTTTGTTTGAACATTGGAAGCGTCTTAGAAAATGCAATAATTCCTGTACATTCTGATGTTGAAGTGGAATGAACTTTACATATTCCGGCTTACCTTTGATGCACACAACCGCCCATGAATGTTCCTCTGAAAGATAGCCAACATCCATGCCTACATCCAACATTGATTCTAAGAAATTGCGGAATTGGTTCATTAAATGACTCGAATCTTCATATTTGTTTTTCGCAACTATTAATGCATTATTACTTCGTTCATATCGCGCTATTGCACTATTAATACCGTCTTTAATATATTCAATATCTTTTATTTCCTCTTGGAATAACCATTTTCTTAATTTAATTCTCCATTTGTCTATTAGACTCATTCATTCTCCTCAACTCTATCTTCCACCGGAACAATCATGTTGATATTGGATAAAATCTGCAACAGGTTCCATGGTCGTCCGTTGTATTCCTGATCAATAGTGATAAATCTTTCTACTAATTCGCTGATTGGAACCGTTTTATCAGAGTCAATCATCATTTCTTCGTAAAATAATCCGGAGTAAGGATGCTGCTTAGTTCCTCTACCAAATAAACCAGTTAATAATAAGTAATCCAACATCTCTTGCTTTGTCGTTAGAATCACTCCTTCTCAATGCCGAATTTATCTTTGATTGCTTCTAAGATGTTATTCTCCGCTTCTTTTCTCTTTTCATATGTGCTTGTATCCTGCTGTGATAACATATATTTGATTTCAGCTTTCAAGTCATACAACGCCTTTGTATATTTGCGGCGAATCTCTTTTTCGTCGTATATATCTGGAAGTCTTCTCTGTAAAATGATTCTATCGTCGCCACCAGTCAGTTGAACTTCGTCAGAATTCTTGTCACAATTTCCATATTCTTCAAGATTTAATTTCTCAAACTCAAATTTTGGTTCTAAATCTGCAACATAAATAGGATTCAAATGGTAAGTAATTTCAACAATATTAAACGGAGTATAGATATCATTATCACTAAGTCCATACTCCTCAATCCGACGATCGGTATGGCATTCGCAATACGCTTTTGCTTTTTCTTCATTAATAAAAACAGCATCAATATGGTAATCTGAATATGCTCCTGATGTTACGATATAAACCTTGTCCATATATTCTCCTTTTCTAACCCGATGAAAAAATTCTTTTATCTTTTTCTAATTCTCTCAAACATATCATCAACCGAATCAAATAAATCATATCGTTTGTCAATTGGGGCGGTTGAACTCTTAGCAAATTTGCGTTCCACCATATCAATGTAATATGTAAATTCTGAATCATCGCCCATATAGAACTCGTCCCACTCTTTCTGGCTCATAAGCCGTTTGCAATCAAGTTGCTCAATGGCAAGATTATCGAAGCTGACTACTTTGAACTTTGGGATAAGTTCCGGCAGATAATCGTATAAGAATCTCTGATTTGCGGTAATTTTCTCCTCTTCCTGTACAAAATAATCATTACCTCTACGCAGATGTTTGTATCCAAGAATCAGCATTTTCAGATTATTATTCTCTAACGCATGAAGTTGATCATCCGTCACAACGCCGTTAATTACATGAATCACCGCGTTTGGATGCTGCTTAACCAGTTCAATAAATTCATCTGTTGGATTTACAAGAGAAACACCAAGACCGTAAATTAGTTTATCATCAGCCATTCTTCTGATAAGTTCCTGCCTCTGCTCAAAATGAATCTGATTAACAGTGATATTGGCAATCACTTTACGCTCTTTGAGCTTTTCTAAGAATGGAATTAAGTCAGGATGCTCTAAGACGTTACCGCCGCCGATTGCGACTTCCTGATACGGATGAAGAGTATCCATGAATTTTTCATTCAGAATGTCTCCGAGCTTTCCGTCTGGCGTACTTCCTTCATGGCAGAATTTGCAGCCAGCAGAACAACGATTACAAATCTTGATATCCATATTTTCTGAAAACGCCGGAATAAATTCATCATCATTTGTTTCTCTGATTTTGGTTCCATCCGACAGTAAAACAACCGAGTAGTTTCCATTCTTATATCTTCCTAATAATTCCATTCTTATATTTCTCCTTTTTAGTTAGTTGCAACCGTAATAACCGAAGGCAACTACTTCATCTCCGTTTGGTGTAACGGTTCTTGCCTCAAATGTTTCATAGTCATCGCAATACTCATCCCAATAATAACGATAGTCATACCATCTCCAATCATGTAAAATATCTTCGATCTCTTCTAACTTCATTGTCCAATCGATTTGTTTATTAAACCAAGTATTAACATTCATGAAATCAATAGCTTCTTTTCTTGTATAAAAATGACCAGTAATTGGTTTATTACCTTTTGGATATCTATAATCAGACCCATCAAATAGATATAAATGATCTTTTTCCCATCTATCATAATCTGATGCCATACACATTGTCAGCGAATGACAACTAGATGAATTAGTCTCGAAAACGCCACGTCTAATCTGTCTCTTCATAAATATAAATTCTCCTCTCTACGCAAACTATAGAATTAAGTTCGTTACCTTATACTTATTCTCTTGATAATTCTTTTCTCCCATTTCCTTTGTCCAGTACACATCGTATGTTTTGTATTTAACTGTGCAATTTTTTGAAAAGATTCCTAGACCGATCCAGGTTTCTTTAATTCTACAAGCTAAATCCTGTGCACATTTAACTGTTTGAGAATCATCATAATCATAAGATTTCTCTGGAATTTTAAGATACAAAATCTCACTATCTAAATCTAATTTTTCTACTGATACTCCCATACGCAGAAATCCACCAATAATTCCTTGTACCATTAACTTAGATGTTCCAAAACTCATAGACTATTTCTCCATTTCTCGCTCGGTAAATTCAATTTTTCCAAATTGTCCATAAGAAAAATCTTCATAATACTTGGAATACCCAACTACTGCGCCAACTTTGTCAACAATACGATGTTTCCAAATGCCTTCTGGTTCGTCTTTTAAGTGAAAATAAAATGCAGCTCCTCCAAACCAATTGCCCAAACATAAATATTTACCCTTAGCTTCTTCAAACGTTTTTAGACGGCAACCGTCAATGGATGTATGCTCAGTGTAATATTTAACATAGTTATACTGTTCTCTAGTCATAATCTTTCCTGTTGGTCTACATTCAAGAAATGCCCATGTTCCAATCTGTTTTTGAACTTCAGAAAATAACATCGCAATCACCTTCTTTTCGATTTTTTGAAATTCATGTTTCAAGTGTTTTTAAACACTTATACATTCTCCACAACCGACATCCATGTATTGCGTTTATTGTGGCTTGTTCTGATACACTGTAAAAATGCACTAGGCTCTGCCAACAATAAGCATCTCTTCTTGGCTCGTGTCAGCAACGTATATAGCATACAGTTATCAAGCAACTGATAGTGTGTATTATCAATAATTCCAATAACTGTTCTACGACCAGCACCCTGTAATTTATGAACTGTCATTGCGTATGCCAAGTCAAGGTTCTTTAACTCCTTAGCCGTATAATCTACAATCTTGTTTTTACCAAGAGTATCTTTGTAAGTGACGGTGCAATATTCTACTTTTTTCCTATCTTCGTATCGCTCTCCAATATCACTTATATATCCTATTTCTCCATTAAAAACATTCTTGTCATAATCATTCACAGTTTGCATCACCTTTGCACCAAGTTTATATTCTGTGTCGTAGCCCTTAATGCTTCTCAACTCGTCACCAAGAATCCGTTCCTGAATTGCAATATTCAGATCATGTGTACTATTAATACAGCCCTTTCTTCTAGGAACTGCGATAACAACATTATCAACACCATCTGTCTTAATGGATTTCATAAATGTTTTTATAGCAATATCAAATAATGACTGCCTGTTTGTTCTAAACATATAGAACATATCCTGTAATTCTCCGTGGATTAAACGTGGCTGCAATTTTTCATTAATTGGATTGATATTATCTCTTATTAAGTTTGCGTCTACAAGAATTCCGGATTTTTCAGCCTGTCGCATTGGTTTTGATAATTTACTAACCACTCCACTATCAAACATTTCAATAAGATCAGAAAAAACATTTCCAAATCCAATAGGCGGTAACTGTTTATGGTCGCCAGAGATAATGATTCGTGTATTAGACGCAATAGCTTCTAACCAATGCAAGAACAAACTTGCGTTTACCATACTACCCTCATCAAGAAATGCTACGTCAGTAATAAGAGTATTATCCTTATTAAATGTAAAATCGTTTAAACCAACACAGCCAAGAGTTCTATGTATTGTCATTGCCGGAAAATCCGTAGCTTCTGTAATCCTCTGTGCTGCCATCGCAGACAATGCAGATGATGTAATAGTATAGTGATTTTCATAGTAAGCCTTTAAAATAGCCCTCATAATCGAGGTCTTTCCAGTTCCTGCCTTTCCGGTAATCAGGCTGACAGTTCTTTTTAAACACTTTTTGATGACATCTATCTGCTCCGGTACATAACTGAATCCTTGCTCTTTTTCGGCGTGTTTAATTGCCAGGTCTACTACGTCATCTGAAAATCGAAGCGGAGTAATAAAGGCTGCTTTCTGTTTTATTAACTCATAGATTTTCATCTCAATCTTGTAGTAAGCTTGTAACCCAATTCTTCCATTTTCAATATGTAAAAAGTCATTGTTGTTAATCAACCAGTCTACCTTGTCGTTACATTCTGGAACCGTGTTACTGATAGCGTCTCGAAGAATCTGCTCAGAACACCATGTGTGACCGTCCTGCTCTCCTATTTCTCTAAAATAATACTGAACAAACGAAATTAATCGCTGTGCAGAATTAATTAGCTCAGGTTTCATTTTTAAAGCAAGGTCATCGACACGTTTAAATCCAAGACCATCGATGCGGGTCAAGAGATAAGGATTCTTCTCCAATTCCTGTTTTAGCAATGCTGGATTTGGTTCATTGGATAATAGTTTTTTTATCATTGCATACGTTACGCCAATAGGTTGAAGCATGGTGATGATATCAGAAATCAGATAATTATTAATGATTTTATCCTTGATTCTTGACCATGTAATCGCCGCAATACCTTTTGTTTTTGAATAATCAATCTCTTTCAGTGTCCCATTGGCTACATCATTGACAACATTTGGATATGCTTCAATTAATGTCTCCGCTTGTTTCTCAGAGATGAGTGATTTCAGAAAAATAATTTGCGCTTCTTTTGTTTGTGGAATCAATGCGTACACAGCAATCGGAACATACTGATCACCATATCTGGAATCTTTTTTATAATGTGCCTTAACAAGATATTCTCCGCCGACTGATAAATGTTGCATTTTTCCAGCGAGCTGACTAAATTTTAATTTTGAATCCGCCTGTGTATTGTTCCCAAACGGATCATAAGTATTAGTTTGCTGTGTGTATTTGGGGATATCGTCTGTGGTTGAGAAACCAAAAACTCCCCACGTAGAATCTTCGGAGTACCATTTTTCATATGTTATCACTGCCGAAAATTCATAAATCTCATCTTCATCGATCATACTGCTACTCCTTTCTTTCTAACATAGGAAAGCCATTTGTCATACGGTTTTAATTTCTCCACAATAACTTTTTCCTCACTATCTTTTTTGCAAAGGATTGCTACCTGCTGCCCTTTTTTCACAATGTCCTCATATTCCTTTAATTGCGAATGCCATACAATGCCCTCTACAAGACCAAAGCTTGAATAGATATTAATGTAAGCAAACTGCTTTCCATTTTTATCTTTCTTTTTCTGCACTTTTGCGATAATGCCAACAAGAGTACACTTTTCTCCGTCTGGTACATCATCAAATGGAGTTAAGAATGTGTACGCTGCATCAAATGGATTGTTTTTAATAAAAATCTGCAATGTCTGGAACTCCCAGAAATCTTCATCTTCTAAGTATTTTTTATTTTCTTCGATATACTTCTGGAATCTCATTTTCTGATCTTCATTAAACTTTTCTCTTTTGACCTGATTGTATTTTTTCAAAAGTGCTTCCTTATCATATGCAGGTCTCTTTCTAGTTGATGGAATGCGATATTTTTCAATATCTATATGCCATTGTTCTCCAAGTGTCTTATATGATGGTAAAGAAATCACTTCCTGGAATGTTGTCGGAACATACTGCGACTTCAGATACGCAATAAGTTTTTCTCTCTTGCTTTTACATGGAATCGCACCAGACTTAATAAGAGCAATCACGGATGCCTTATTTAACGGAATTCTGGCAACTAAATCGTCAAACGATTTGTACAATCCATTCTTTTCTCTATCATTGATAATTTGCGTGGAAAGAGATTCACCAATTCCATTGATAGCAGAAAGTCCAAATAACACCTTCCCATCATCTACAGTAAAATTCATTCCAGAATGATTGATGTTCGGAGGGTTAACAGAAACATGAAAATAAGAAGCATCAAGAATGTACTTATTAATTGCACCGGCTTTGTCCTTATTCTGATTGAATAATGCCTTAAAGAAATATGTTGGATAATGCGCCTTGAACCAGGCTGTCTCAAAACATAATACAGCATATGAAAAACTATGCGATTTGTTAAAAAGGTACCCACCCTTCTGAGACAACTCATTTGCAATTTTATCTGCGATTTCTTTTGGATAACCATTTGCTATAATCTCATTTCTAAGAATTTCTGATTCTTTCTGCACCAATTCTTTAATCTTTTTCACTTATGTTATCCCACAGGCTTTTTATCCTATGGTTCTTATACTTGATTTCGTATAAGGTCGGCGTACATATTCTTCCTTAAAAAACAAGGAAGTCGGACACTCTTGGGTGGATTATATTTATTCACCACCTACGCTCTACGATACCCTGTAGCCTTACGCAATCTACAGGGTTATCTCGGTATTAGCGCATTAGATATTGATATTTTTATTTTGGAAATGTTTCTCAAAGACTTGCTTCTTTCTTTCTAAATAAATTGAAGCATCTGAGTAGATGAATTTATAGAAATTTATTATATCTTGCTTCTTGGAATTTATTATAAAACTTACTGTAGATTTATCATAAATTGAATTTTTCGTGATATTTGCTTCTGCAAATAAATATTCTTGAATTTGTTCTAATAACTTATGTGTTCCATAAAATCCAAAGGCTAACGATTGTGTTCTCTTCCTAATAAAAACTGTCCCATCACCATCAAAAATTCCTCTAATGTAATGTTTAAACAATTTATCTGGAATTTTATAACATAATTCTGTTTCAAATGTTTTGTTTTCATACACTCCATATTTTTGTAAATCAGTAGCCATTTTTACAGATTGAACTCCGAATATTGCTTCATTTCTACCATTCCTTTCATAATGACTAATTTGATTTTCTGATCCAATTTCTTGTTTAAATTTTTCAATTATATACGCGTCTTGATATTTTAAACCTATTTGAATTCGATACTGTGGAGTATTTCGTTTTACCTTATGGACATTACCATCTGTTAAAAACAGTCCAAGAAAATATGCTTTTTCTTCTGTATCAATATTTTCAAAATAATCTACATTAAATTCTACGTGCGTTCCCCTTGGTCTTGCACTAATCCCATTTCTTTCAACGATATTTATAATTGTATTTTCACATTTAATCTTGTCGGAATATTTTTCTAATATCTCTTTAGCAGATTTACCAGATTTATACAATTCACAAATATCTTTAATATCTGATTTAAGAATACCATTTTTTCTATAGTCAGCTTGTAACCCATTCTTTTTTAGGAACCTTCCTATCGTACAATCGTTTCTACCAAGCTCTTTCGCTATGTCAACTGTATTGTATCCTTCATCAAACATTTTTAAAATTTTTTCTTTTTCATCATCTTTTAAGTAATTGTTATAT
Source organism: Clostridium sp. AF32-12BH (assembly GCF_003477935.1). Lineage (NCBI taxonomy): Bacteria > Bacillati > Bacillota > Clostridia > Eubacteriales > Clostridiaceae > Clostridium > Clostridium sp. AF32-12BH. The sequence continues at coordinate 77,235 of NZ_QUEH01000007.1, forward strand.
TTACTTGTCATGTGCTATTCACCTCCACTATTATGATACCATAGTTTACAGTAAATTGCAACGCTTTCCTAAAAATATCTTCACTAATTTCTCAGCTTTCACCGATATTGCCCGATCATAATTTAAGACATTACTGCCTTAAACGGCAAAAATTTACCAATTGCTTTACGGAATAAGTCCGCCCCACCATACGTTCTGCCACCAAATTTCTTCACAATATCAAGAAGCTGTTCCTGGTAAATCATGCAGTAATTTGTATCCTTTAAAATTGCATCCATATCTGGGTGAATAGACGGTGGACGACCGCCGCCGGTAGCCATTTCAACATACTCATCAAGAGCACCCATACTATCTGGCCTGTAAAGCGCAAGGATAACTGAAATAACCTCAAAATCGAGCTGTAATAACTTTGGTTTTAAGCGAATCAATAAATCTTTCATTCCGGCAGACTCAACCTGAAATACCCCATTGGTTTTCCCGCTTGCTAAAAGCTCATATGTTGGTCTATCGTTCTCAAACTCCGGATTATTAATGTCATAATCCCATGGGTCGAGATGTAAATCGTTTTTGATTTCCTTAACAAGATTTAGTGTAGCAACACCAAGAAGATCGAATTTTACAATTCCAATATCCTCAATATAGTGTTTGTCCACCTGAATGACATGTTCTCCGTTTGTTCCAATTTTCATCGGCATATAATCGTTGATTGTTGTGTCTACAATTCCTATACCGCCAGCATGAATTGAAACTGTTTTTACTCGTCCACTTAAATGCTTTGCAATATCAAATAACTCCGCATACTGTGGATTATCCGCAAATAGATTAGGATTAGCCTTAACACAATCGTCCCATTTGTCAAAAGTGAATTTCTGGGACAGCTTCTTCATCTCGTTGTAATTAAACCCTAGAATCTTACCAACATCGGTAATTGCAACCGTAGGTGTGATATACGAATAGTTGATAACCTGACATACTCTATCTTCTCCGTATTTTTTAACCAGATAATCAATAATTGCATCTCTGTCACCTACGTCTGTATCAATATCTGGTAATCCTACTCGCTCTGGGTTTAGGAAACGCTCAAAAATCAGACCATACTTAATAGGATCGATATCCGTAATATGGCAGCAATAGCATACAAGTGAACCTGCTGCACTACCCCTTCCCTTACCAACCTCAATGTCAAGCTGCTCTGCCGCCTTGATGAAATCCCATACATATAGGAAGTAACCATCAAACCCCATTGAATGAATAACACTCATTTCGTAATCAATACGTTCCTTATATACTTTGTGTTGATCCTCTGGTAGTTTATCGAAGTGTCGATCTTTCCAGCCTTTTTTAATCAAGTGCCATAAAAATTCATTGTTGCTTTCAAATCCATCTGGTAGCGGAAATGTTGGTAATGTTGGTTTCTGGAACGGCATATTAACCACTTCAATTAAATCAGCAACCTTATTCGTATTCTCTAAGCCAATACATACATTTTCATAACCAATCTGGGAATCCATACATTCATGAATTTCTTGCTCAGATTGCATATAACAACCTTCGTACACCTCACTGTTTTCAATAGCATTCTTATCATTGTTGGTACTTTTTCTACCAATTTGAACAAGCTTGTCCTGATAAAACAAATCCTCTTTTGTTGCAGCGTGGCTATCGGTTGTAATAATAAATGGGGTATTGGTTCTTTTAGAAAGTTCTAAGATTTTCTGATTATATAATTCCTGTGCCTGATGTGAGTGAGACTGCATCTCTAAGAAAAAGTATGGAAAGATCTTTTTATATTCATGTACGTAATCCACACATTTTTCAAAATCTTCTTCTCTGGCAAGTTTACTCGCAAGACACGCAGATGATACTACAAAATTTTCTGCGTAAGGAGCTAAATCCTGAATGGTACAACGTGGCTTAAAGTAAAATCCTTCAAAGTTACTTTTGGTGATAGCCTTGTTTAAGTCCTTGCGTCCCTGTTCATTTCTAATTAAGCAGATAAGATGAAAATACTTGCTTTCTTTATTTTTCACAGTAATATCATCACATTCATATAATTCACATCCGTAAATTATTTTGATGTCAGGATATTCTTTTTTAATGAGGTCATAATAGATATGTGCATAGGCATTTCCGTGGTTTGTTGTCGCATAAGCTTTTAAACCTAATTCCTTTGCCCTATCTAGCATTTCTCGCGGGCTTCCATATCCATCAAGAAGTGAGTAAAAATCGTGGTTATGTAATGAACTATACATTCTTCCTCCTAGTTACCAATCCTCTTCATTATTTGAACCGCTTGTCTCGATAACGGTAACATCCTCGATAATAATCTGTGGAGTTCTAATACCGTTATACTCATTAATAGATGGTGTTCCAACAATATTAAAAGTAACTTTATCATCGTCATTCCAAGCATCTTGTAGAAAATCATACAGTTTATTTCCAGCCTTACATTTGAACTGTACATACTTAATACCATCTATTGAGAAGCTGATTGTATCTTCGTTTTTACCAAAGATTTCAAAACTATCTCTAGTTAATGAAATATTCTCTATTGCAAGCATTGGATCTTCAATTCCCTGGCATCTAATATCCTCAAACTGAGAAAGCTCAACAATCAATGGAATATTTACATTATTAATGTCTAAAATGAAATCAACTCTGTATGTAGCATCGTACACAACATCTCTTAATTCTTCATTTAGCTTTTCTATTGCCTCGTCCAACTGATCGATTGGTAAATCAACAATACCAAATGCATTCGCGTGTCCCTGGCCGTTAATAATTCCCGTGTCGTTAACAATTTCCTTTAAGTTTTCAATAGGACTATAGTTAAGGTTTCTTGCACTTCCACCATAAACCACTTTACCTGTTTGGAAATCCATATGTCGTTTGAGCAAAATACATGGTTTGTTATACTGCTCTGCAATCTTAATTGCTACAACGCCAGTCAGTCCACCATCAAGCAACTCTGTAACATCTGCTACCACAATTTTATTATCATCTAATTGCTGATCAACAACTTCGCAGATTGCCTGCACACCCTTTTCCCGCATCTTGTCCTGGCGAGACTTTGCATTTTTACATAATCTTGCAGCACGATCATAGATACTTTCCTGAATTACTTCTGCCGGTTTATCCTTAGTCGCTCTCTTTTTATATTCAAAAAATTCATCTTGCTCAATAAAGGCTCTGAACAGTAAATCTTTCTCTGCATTTGAGCCAACGCGTACCATTCCATTAATAACAGGGGTAATACTCCACTGAACATTGTGAATATTGATTTTACCATTCATACTGTAATCCTGCGCTTTAATTAATGCAGTAAATGCTTTGTTTTTAATATTTAATAACCCGATGTTTGCAAGGTATCTTGTTTCATAAGAACGCATATCCATAACATCGCTAATATTTGCAAGCGCACACAAGTCTAAATAATCATCTGCAAATTCATTCCAATTTTCTTCATCAAGTGCCTGTAGGAATTTATATACAACACCAGCTCCGCAAAAATCCTTATTTGGATAGTTGCAGCTAGTTTGATTATTTACGATTATTGCATACGGATTTTCTTTTTCAGCTTCATGGTGATCCAGGATTAGAACATCAATACCTTTTTCTCTTAGTTCCGCACACTGGTCAATATCATTTGTGCCTGCATCTGGAATAATTAATAATTTTGTATCTTTGCAGATTTCAATATCGTCGCTTAAACCATGCGCTTTTGCTCTGCCGTGAAGTATGTATGAAACTGGATAATCTTTGTTCATTCTTTTAATATACAAATACATCATTGCAGCTGAACAAAATCCATCAACATCCTCATCCACAATAATAGAAATTTTATTTTCACGATTAAAATGCCTCATGAAAACATCTACTGCCTTATCAATATTATTCAGTTTCGTATATGGAATAATTACATCTGCACTTAAATTTAAATAATGCTCTGGGTTTCCAACACCACGATTTTTCAGAACTGTTTCCACTACATTATCTAAATTTGAATCATTACTATATAATCTATATTGCACCTATACACTCCTATCTTAGTTTGTATATGTTGTTTTTCTTCATCTGTTTCCACTTCACAGGATCATCGGTAGGTGATTGTTTTTCATCAAGAATATTGTCTTCATCAAACATGTAGTACAGTGGTACTCCATCTGGAAATTTATTTGCCAGAGCTTCAATTTCTTCTTTAGTAACATCTTTGTCAAAACAAAATATAATCATCACCCCAAGACGTACAAGCAAATCAATTTGGTACTGTGATAGCTCCTTACCGCCTGTACCTCCGGCATTCTGATCACCATACGACCACGCCTGTTCGACAAATTTCTCTGACTCACCTACATAAATGACACCAGTTCTTCTTATATAAGGAAGAGTTTTATACAGGCCATATATAATTTTTGACTTTGCACAAGGTTCCAAATATAAATACTTACTGATTCCGTCTGGAACATGCCGATCAAAATATCTGGCCTTTACACCAACTAAATCTCCCAGTTCAGACCGAATTGGAATTGTATATCTATTTGTTTCCTCATCGAATCCTATTTCAAATTCTCTCTGCGTTGAATATGAAATATGATCTTCTAAAAACAAATCATTTACATACGGTTTGTAGTATTGCAAAATTTCTTCCGATATTGGTTTTAGTGGTGCTTCCTTCTCCTCAATAACATTTGAATCCATTTCTTCCAATAGTTTCAAAATCTTAAAGCTATCCGGTACATCTTCGTCAAAGTCATAATAATATGACAATCCGACTTCCGAACAAAGATATTTCAATCCCTCTGGAAAACTAACTTGTTTTACAAAGCACACGAGGTCAATTAAATCCGTTGTTCGTGACCCATTAATCATCTGGCGTGTTTTGTTAAGGCAAATTAGGGCTTCACTATTATATAAAATAATAGCACCCCTATTGTCTCCATCTGGATTACCTGCCGTCCAATAGGCTCCTACCGCATGATATTTAATATGGTGGCAACCAATGGACTCCAATATTTGCTCCGAATAATTATTCTCAAATATGTAATTTTTTAATTCTCGTACATCCACGCTGCCACCCTCCGATTAATCACTTGATTTTGGTTTCTTTATAATATGTCCTATATTTTTCCAGATATTTAAATTCAAATCGATCTCAAAAAGCATAATTTTATCCTTGCTTCCGGCTCGATTCTTATCTGGCTTGATACAAAAATACTGTTTATCCAGATTTAACCCCTCTTCAATAGGTTCTCCCCATGAGTCACAATCAAGCACAGCAAGATATTTATGATATTCTTCTTTCTGAAGTTTTTTACCAATGTTAAGAATATCGGCTACATGCTTAATCTGTTTTGCGTTCGCAATATTGTTGCTGCTCAAACTAAACACATCAGTAAATACAGTATCGTCACTTAACTGGAATACCGCATATCCGCTCATACGAAGTTCCTTTGTAAGCTCTTTCAATTTCGTTGCAAACTGCTTAATTTGTGACCAGTCATCTGTGTTGTAGCCCTTTAATGTATCATAACCATAATAGATAATGCCATGAACAAGCTTGGCTTTTCTCAGTTCAAATTCAATTCGCTCTGGGCTATAATCATCGCCTACATCTTTGAATAGAACTTTTCCCTCTTGGTCTTCACTATCAATCCAGTCAGTAACTTTCTTTACATTCCAATATTCATCTGACGTGTCTTTGATTCTCTGTATGTATTCCTCATTGGTTTCGATATAAACTCCGCAATCATCAATTTTTCTTCGAATAACTTCACCATTGTTGTCATGGTAAACGCCAAGAACAATTTCTTTCTCTGGTTTGTTTATTTTTACACCATGAAGTTCCTGGAACTCTGTATTGTTAATGACCGTTGTAATTAAGCAACTTCGCAAATCTTCTTCATCCATCTCGTTGCTCATGAGGAAAAAATCCTTATGTTGAACAAGTGCAATGTACGCTGCAAGCATAACGAGTTTTCTAGTCTTACCCTCATTAGATAAAAATCCTTCAAATAGAACTTTTGTTTCTCTCATTCCTAAGAAAAATTCATTATACAAAGACCATGGGAACTTTAAGCCGAAGTTTGGCTTTTCAAGATATTTATCGATTTGAGAAGAGTTTTGTGTTGTTAATTCTACCGCTTCTTCACCGGCGTTAATAACAGTGTTTATCTTATCTGCTTTGGCTCTAATAACTCTGTAAATGTCGTTTGCGGTCATTGTATCAAAGCCCTTACTTCTAAGGATTTTGTTTACAGGATAACCACACCTACCGTATTCTCTGACAAGTGAATACTTTTTTACCGTATCATAATAGTTTTTTATATCTGTCTCATCAGCCAATGACATATAGCGTTGGATTGTTTTCCATCCTTTGTACTGTTTATATGTCTGCAATCGTTCTTCATTCTGACTCATGAACACATTTACTTTTGTTTCATTGACTGTCTGAGAAAATTTTAAATAATATATCTCAAAACTATCATATAGAAACTTTGTAACTGGATCTGCGAAATCATAGTTGCTTTTCATAAATGGCTGATAATTTACAAAAAGATCCGGCTTCTTGTATAATGAGCCAACAAAACAAATTTCTGCTGATACATTCGTGTCTTTTAATTCAAGATCATTTTCCAATAATGCACCTCTATCCAAAGATTTCGTCTAAAAGATCATTAATATCATTCGATTTCTTAGATTCATCCTTATGATTTTCTACTGGCCTACCATGGGTTATTGCCTGTGAAACAATATTCTCTGTTTTCTCATGTTCTTTTTCAGCTGCCAAAATCTTCTGTTTTTCTTTCCAGTTAAGATAGCTATTATATTTATTTACAAGAATGGTCATATCATAACCAATGAGCATTTCTGGTGTTACTTTTTCGTCGGCACCCTGTTTAGAAAGCTTTTTCTGGTTAGCTTTTCTCAGAACATCTATCTTGCGCTCCCACATATCAAGCAAATCTTCCGCTGGAATTGGAGTCTCTGTTCTGTAGCTCGTGCCATCAATAACTTCTTTAATTCGAGTCCACGGAACTTCTGTAATGTCATATTCGTTTCTAATGAACGCACATAAATCGGAGCCAATAAACCAATCAGAAATTCTTTTCTCTGCCTGTTTCTGTAGAATGGCAATACTACTACTATCACATTTTTTCTTTTCAAATAATTCTTGTACAGCTGTCGTGGCAGCATCAACATATTTTTCAATATTTGCACTAGCATTTTTTCTTGCGACAGTCTTTTTTTCATTGCACCAATTTACAAAACAGTTTTTGTGATAATAATGTTGTTTATAAAATAAAACATTTTCATCATTCTGTTCTAATTCCATTTCTTCTGAACAGCAATAGCATTTTTTTCTAATCTTCTTCATTCCAAGGTAGCAATCACGATGATAGAAATGTTTATCAAAATATAAAATATCCTCATGTGACTTATTTCTTTCAATTACCATCGGAAGCTTACAGCAATAACATGATGGTCTAGGAATCATCTGAGATTTTCGCTCATATACTAATCGTGACATACTTTCTCCAAAGGCTCCGATCCGCCTATTAAACGAATCAGAGCCAATCTTATATTTTTTATTAATCAAACATTGCTAATACTTTATTCAGAATATCAATGTCGGTAACATCTTTATAGGAAATCGGCAGACCTGCTTCTTCGAGCTTGCCCTTCATTGCTTTTTTGTCAGCTGGTGCTAACGCATTTCTTTTCTCAATGATTGCACGCTTGATCGCTTCAATATCAACGGAACCATCGGAAGCTGCGCTAGACGCCGCCTTATTACTATCACCCTTCAGAGAGTTATGTAATTCCATAGCTTCTTTCTCATACATTTCCTGCTCCGTTTCAACAGCTTTATCCAGGTCATTCTTTAAAATAAATTCTTTCTTATCAGCATTCTTATCAATAACAGTCTGCCAATCTAGTAATGTCGGATCTTCGATAATATCACCGGCCTTATGAACCTTAGTTCTGTCCTTCACTACCTCTGCACAAATCTGTCCAGTTTCGGTATCCTGATACATGTGAAGAATGGTCTTTACATTGTAATCAAGACCCTTGAAGCTATCATGAACTTTTCTACCAGTGGCAACAGATACCTGCTGGCCGTTCTTATCCATCTTCTGTACAGTCTCATCTTTTTCTCTTGCAGTTAAAACTACGTTAATGCCGATAGCCATGAGATCGAGGACGAGATTCTGACCGGAATAGTTCAATTTTTTATAATCCTTGAACTCAAGGTCTGCACCCTGAATCTTAACGAAACGTTCTGCGCCTACCAGACCGTCTTTGTCAGCCTTAATAGTATTTCTCTTCTTTGAAAGCTCTAATAGACCCTGTTCACTTGTTAATCTGAAAATGGTAGTACCATCAATCAGGATTGCATCTGGGAAGAACTCCTCGCCATCTGCGTCAAGCATCGGCTCATCAGTCTCGTTACCATCCTCATCAAATTCATAAAATGTGTCATGATTTTTAATCTTGTCAAGGATCGTGGTTAACTCCTGAAGGCTCTGTGTGTAGAAAATATGAATATTTCTGGTATCAATACCTCTATCACCAAGCTCATCTACGGCATCATCTACGCCGCCGCCCTCTGCATCGATTACTGCAACTCTAAATGGCTTACCATCATTTCTCTTAAAATCGGCAAGCTGTAAACCAAGTGTGGTCTTACCACTGAAGGTTGCACCATATAACAGTGTTACTAATTTAGTCTGAATTTTATTTGCAGATCTTGTTTTCAAAATAATATTCCTCCGTATACTCTTTTTAGTAGGAAGGAACGCCGTGAAAGACGCTCCCATATGTAGTTATTTATTAGGTTAATTAATCCCAAGCCTCATCATCGCCATCGTCAAGGCTATCTGTGCTACCCCAATCATCGCCTGAGTCCTTACCAAATTTCTCCTCTGCACTATTGGCACTATTAATCTTGGCAATAGCTTCTGTAACATTCTTCTCGGTATACAGTTCCTTATCAATGGAAGATCCTTTTGCACCGGTGATAATAAATTCTCTTCTAGTCGGCGCTGCTACACGCTCCATTTTATCTTCCTCGCCCCAGTTATCATCATCGTCCTCTACAGTCTCAGTCTGAGTAGAAGCTACCATGTGACCACTTACCTTGATTGCGTAATATGGTTTTAAAGACTGTCTAAACTTCTTCGCAAGCGTACCGTCCTCAATGATGAACTGAACATCCTCAATATTGCTGTATGTAACAATCTTTGCCAGGATAACATATCTGCCAGTTGTCTTATCGTTATCATCTTTTTCCTGCTCAATACCCATAAAGATGATTACCTGATTGAAATCATTCTGCTTCTCAAATTTTTCATCGTTGAAATCAACATCGGAACATAGTGAGATCTGAGACGGAACCAGTCTAGTAGAAGTTCTCTTATTACCCTTATCATCCTGATAGCTGCTATAATCCAGGTTGCCACGGATAAATACGCTTGCACCGTCCTGTAAATTGTCCTTGATTTCCTTACAAGCATCAAACTCAGTAAGAACTTTCTTGTCGTTTACAGTTTTTCCCTCTGCGTCAACTTTCTTCTTCACACCAACGTTGGTGCCAATTAATCTGAAGCCTTCACGGTTATAGGAAAAACGATCAGCCCACGGAACTTTTACAATCTCCGCCTTATCACCTTTCTTCTCCGGTCGCTTGGAAAATACTACTGTGTCACGAACCATACCCTGTAAATTAACAAATACCGTAGAACCCTCATCATAGCCAACCCCGAAGTTTACAATTCGCATATCCTTACCACTTTTGGTTTTCAGATCCTTATAGGCCGTGTCCTTCTTAACACCGGATACAACACCTTTTAACTGGAAAGCTCCTCTTGTCTCTGGTAAATCAAATAATCTTCCTTTTTTCTTTGCGTCTGCCATGTTAGCAAATCCTCCTTAAATAAAATATGTAAAATTTTTATTAACTACCTTTATTTAAACGCCCCATTTCTGAAGCGGAACTAAAAGGAAATCTATGTAAAAATTTATATAAACAGTGATTTTTGAGTGCAAAAACCCAAGGGTATGCTGTGCCACCCATATATCTATTCTCTATTTAGTTTTGTTTTACTGAAATTCTGAGCGAAATGCTCTCGATTATCTATGTATTTATTTCTTTAGAATGGATTTGCCTAATTCATCCAAAGTGTTTATTGTTTCTGCAAATTTTTCATTCATTGCAGCAAGCTTGTCTATCGTACTTAGACATTCTCTATCCATACCACCCAGTTTACAGCAAAGCTCATCAATCTCATCTTGGTGATCGTATACAACCTTCATCACTTTCTGGATGGTCTGCAAAGCGATAAATCCTAACACCTGACCGTCAATAATCTCGTCCAGAAGCACAAATACTTCATCTGAAACCACCGAATATCTGATTGGAATATATGTTGGTTCGCTCTGGCCCTCATAGAAGCTCTCATTTGAACCGCTATAATCATCATCATCTCTTGCAGTCAGAATCACATCGAAATATGCTGCTTCGATTCCTAATTTTATGTCCCATGAAACGTCGTTTTTAAGTGCATTTTTAAGGTCATTAAAGATGTTCATACGCCTATATTCTCCTTATTTTCCGTATTTATATCCGTATTCTAGGATAATTTTTGCAACTACATATCCAACAATATAAACAAATGCCGCCGGAAATCCTCCAAGAAGTGCTTTTGCAACTACAATTCCAATCATCTTACCGGTTATCACGCCTGCATCGAATGCTGCACACGCTGCCATAATCGGTTTAATCAGCATCAGCCAGAAATACACATACAGGCTTACAATGGTACTTACTCCTAAAACTCCAAATCCGATAATTGTACACGTTTTCTCTTTCACTCATTCGTTCTCCTCTATCTATAATTTCTAAGCATATCTTTCACTTCTTCAAAGATTATTTTTTCTGGAAACGTTAATCCTAAGATGATTGTATGTGCATTGATTAAAATTAAGAGTAGTCCAACAAATAAAAAACATACACCTACATATATTCTTGCATAATATTGATCATCATAACCGTTTCTATAATAATCTTCAGGATGTTTATCTTTACTATATTTATTCGCATCTTTCCAGAGCAACAATGCTAATACTAAACAAATCACTCCAAGTACAACCCACAAGGTCGCAAATGTAATTTTGTAGTTTACCAACTTATTCCCTAGTGTCTGTAAATACGGCATCATATTCTGGCTTGACCAGTCCACTGCAATACCGAATCTCTGGCTTAGATCGTCCAGGACTTTAATAATTTCGTCCGCCACTTATTCATTCTCCTTCTGTTATTTTGCAAGTGAAAATCTTGTAATGACTTCAAATATATTTGCACTAAAAAAACTTATTGCCAAAACAATTCCAATTAATATGCACACGCCTAAAAAGAATGTAATCCATACGCTGACATATCGTTTTTTATCACATTTAATCATTTCCATGGTTGCCCATATTGCAATACCAAGACTAATAAAACCGGCGATAACACCACCTAATCCAACTACATTCATAATTTTTCCTCTCTCAAATGAATTATCAGCTTGTAGAATAATACAGGCTCGCCATCTTTATCTTTTACACACGCTGAATATGCACTAAACTTAACATCATATTCTCTGAGCAAATTCGCAACTTTGAAGAAATTCTCACTGATGTGCGGATACACAGGTTTGTAAAAAATAAATTCCGATGTTTTAAGTCCATTCTCTATATCAAACGGAAGCCAGTCTGAAATTATTTTCAAGATTCTATTTAGTTCATCATCTGCTCCATTAACATGAAACTGATTTGTCATCAGAAGTACATGGTCGAGAAACCCTTGATTTTTCTGCGTTTTTCGAGGTTTACATAATTCTTTATTTTCATTTTTCATTGATCTTCTCCATTTTTACACTCACCAACTCACATAAATGTAATCATTTTCAAAATCCAACGGTTTTCTGCTACCAACCAATATTTCTCTTTGAATATTTGCTTTGTATCCAAGTTTTCTTAATTGTTGAAGTAGCATAATATATGTATTTGGACTATGTTTGTGCATAATACATCTTCCATGTCCATTGCCAATATGCCATTCTGCATAACTCAGTTGGTATTTGATACATGTTACTAGCAAGGAAGCTTTCATTTGTTTCTTGATCTCGTCTTCAATACCGATAAGCCATTTCTTATAAAGAAATTTGTCATATGAAAGTTTTAATGATGTTTTTCCTCGCACCTTTGCCGCACTAATCATGCCGTTTCTTCCTTTCTTTGTACAATCCATTCTCTATTTTCTATATCCGATTTTGCTCAGAAGATCGTCCATGAACTGATAGAACATGTGCTGACTTTTCTCGTGTGCCGGATATGTGTCCAGAAAATCCAATGAATCTCTCATATCTTTGCAACGTCTAATTTCTGCCAGTGTATCTGTATCGTTTTGATAGATTACTTCTAACTCCGTAAAGAACTTATTTGCGCCGTCCGGCTGACCTTTAAAACTCTGTAATAATGCAATTTCCTTCTCAGTTAACTTTCTCATAATATGTATTCTCTCCTTCTATTTTGAAATCAGTGTGATAATTGCCGTGATATAACACGCATATCCTAAAAGCACGCCAAAAATTTCTTCGAATCTATGGTACGTTAATTTTTCATTATTGCCGTTGAACAATTCTGATTTAATTTCTTTCCAGTGTGTTAACCATGTATAAATCGTTGCGGCAACCTCTGTATAGCACAAGATTTTCAGTCCAACGTTTTGAGTAGATACGCATAGATATGTACATAACCAAATATGAACCAACTGCACGAACACCATAATTACCGTCATAATCATATTTAGAGCTTCGTGATATTCCGGTGGATAAGTTCCCAACATTTTTCGATATGCTTCTTTTGCCATTCGCCCTGATTTTTGAAATTCTTTATAGTTTAACCGTTGTTTCGTGCTTTTGATTAGCAGAAACAAACGGTAGATGAAGTACACCAACATAATAATCTTCATTAATTTATTTCTCCTTTAAAATTTTAATCCATCCATCTGTTATGCCGACCATCCACCGGATTAGTTCATCTCTATCGTTCATCAAACGACCATCTATTACACGCTTAAGAATTTCTTCCAACCAATATCCAACCTCTCTACCAGTTTCTAGGTGCATATACTTCATCACATCGTATCCTCTGACTTTAAGATCAGCTAATGTACAACAAGGTTTCTCTTCTAAGATTTCATCTAACAAAGACTCGATCCTATTTAATTTTTCTAGTCTCGTCTGTAAATATTCTGGATTCTGCGCCATGATATCTGCTCTGCGAAGCTGTAATAATCTCTGAAACTGCTTAACTCCTAATTTTCGTAACCAACGCAGGATATATTTTCTGCCAATCTCAAACGTGGCATCATGGTAATGAATCAACTCTACAACTTTTTCTTTTGTTTTATTGTCAAATCTCAGCCGTCTTAAAATCTCATCTGTCATATCAGCGCTTACTCTGCCGTGACCATTAAAATGCCTAATACCATTCTCATCATCGTGGTAACATTTCGTTTTACCGATATCATGGAACATTGCCGCTAATAGAAGAACCTTATCGTCATCATACGGATGTTGTAAACTCTTCATAACATTCACGCTATGCTGCGCCACGTTGTAAATATGGTACGGATTATTCTGCCACATGAACATATTCTTCCACTCTGGAATAAACATCTCAAATACCTTGTGATGCCACATGAACCGTTCTGGAAATGATTTACATACAATCATCTTCATAAACTCGCCCTGAATGCGTTCACTGGAAATCTGTGATAATTTCTCCCTGATGTCGGTATATCCGATAGTCCAACCGATTGATGGATCAAGGTTGAAATCTAACTGGCAAGCAAATCTTATTGCTCGTAAAATGCGCAGCGCATCCTCTGAAAATCTGTCTTCCGGATTTCCTACGCAGCGGATACGTTTATCTTCAATATCTTCCATACCACAAAACGGATCAACTAAAGCGAAATCAGGATTATACGCAATGGCGTTCATGGTAAAATCCCTACGTGCTAAATCAGATACTAAATCACTGGTAAATTCAACATGATCAGGATGACGGCCATCACTATATTCTCCGTCTCGACGGAAAGTTGTAATCTCATAGCCAACGCTGTCAATCATGACTGTGACAGTTCCATGCTGTAATCCTGTTGGAATCACCTGATAGCCTTTCTCTTCGAAGATTCTCTGCACGTCTACCGCCAGAACAGGAGTGCAAATATCCCAATCATGAACAGGTCGTCCGATGATCGTATCTCTAACACAACCACCGACCACATAAGCTTCCGCACCATATTCACGAATCACATCGAATATTTTTAATATCGCTGCCGGCAAATCAATTTTCTCAATACTCACCTATATGTTCTCCTCTAATCAATCCAGATTTCCGGTACATCTACGAACTTTGCTAGGAGTCCTCTGTGATAGAACATTTTATCGCTCTCTGTAATTTCCTCATTCTGCAATTTTCTTAATACAAACGGCAATACATAATTGTCCAGATGTTTGAGTTCAAATTTATATTCTCCTCGACCATTCTGAATGATTTTCTTTGCGTAACCATCTGTTCCACCAATTTTTACAAGCTTAAAAAGTTCTACTCTAAATGACACGTCCATTACCAGAAGTAATAATTGATCAATATACTGACTTCTTTTATAAAGTGTTGGGATATGCGACTCATCGCTTACATCAAACACGATTTCATCATTGGAGAAAAAGACAATTTTGCTTGGACTAATAGAATTACTGAGTAAATCGATAACATGATCCATTAGATATTTTTCGTATGTAACCTGTCGTCTTGGATTGCAATTTCCTAGAATAACCTGCCGGATATATTTACTGTGGATAATATGACTGCTCTCTGTGAATAAGGAAATAAAATCTTCCCAAGTTGATGCACCATTAAAAATACTCTTGCCTATCCGATCGGCATAATAAGATAGCGATGAAAAATTAGCCTGTCTCATATCTACACTAATAAACATCTTTCCATCGTTTCCAGGATGATAAATTTCACCAGATGGCAAACCCGTATGCTTAATAACGTATTTGTTCATATCATCTTCGTTAAAAAATTTAAATGCTTCTGAATTTTTGATGGTAGCCATAGCAGCTTCTTTAACTGAGTTATATTTTTCGAAATAGTCCTGTTCACAATTGTATTTCTTTAAATCTTCGGTAAATCTATTCCATTTATCTAAAGTTCCATAGAGCCTATCATACAATTTGAGACGATCTGAAAAATATGGTTCCTCAAAGATTCCGATTGGTATTTTACAATCCTTACAGAATCTTTCTCTCGTTCTCGTCGAAATATCCATCAAACCTCTCCTCTCACAATCTTTTCATTTACATATGCTTTAAACTCAGAAATTCTCTTCTTATCTGGAATATCCGGTAATGATGTATTCTCTTTCGCATATTCAAATCTTCTCTCATAATCATGAAGTATTTCATAAAATTCCTGTGTTGGTTGAGAGTTTTCATCTAAGAATCCATCATTTCTGATACGCATGAGTAAATCATGTTCATCTGCCATATATGTAATGATTTCTTCTTTTTCCAGAATATTAATGCCCATGATATATAACCGAATCAGATGTGCCATGTGTTTACCAATCTTTTCATGAACCATAGCATGTCTATTCCGTTTGCCGACTTTATCATAGCTGCTTACAATGGACTTCATTTCGTTCCAAAGGCCAGCCCAGTCTCTAAGAGGATAATGTTTTAAATCGGCATCAATGAAAATTTCGCTGTCATATCCTTCGTGTTCACTTTTATCAATATATAAATGAATCTCGTTGTCTGTATATGGATAATACTTATTCTTGAAATCGTAGTAAGCATTATAAATCGTTTTCAGAATATGTTTCTCATTGTCGGACTGGCTAACCAAACGTGCAGCCTTATTTTCGAGGCGGTGAAGTTGGCTATGGGCATAATTTCCAAATGTATTAATACAAATTTTTGAAAGAAACATCTTTCTATTGGAAATCAGTTCTTTACCGATGTCTGATAGATACAGATAATCGTCTGGCCGACAGCCTAAAATTTCCAATACGTTCGGATTATTGGACGATAACAGCTTAATCATTTTGTTGAAAGAATAAACGGTTGTATCTGTATTTTCTTCCGCAACCTGCTCAAAATCATTTCCTAATAAGATTTCCTGTTTGCTATTCAGCGCAATACCACGCACATCAACATCTGAAATCCCTGGTTTAGCCATTCCATAAGCATAACTGCCACCTAAAGTTAATAGGATGATATTCTTTCCTAAGTGTTCATTGGTTCGCAGAAAGTCATACTGTTCAGTTTTTAATAAAGTTTTGAAATCCACGTTTGTTCTCCTCTCGTATTTTTTTGGAAATACTGCCTGTAGCTGTGACCCTACAGACAGCCTCGTATTATCAAAATTTGTTTCAGTTTCTTATATTATTTAATTCTCTTTTTAAAATCCGTATCTATCTAATTTCTCATATAAGTTATTCAGCTTGTTTTCTTTTTGGGAAATAATATATACAATTCTTCCAAATGCAGCTAAAATTCTCGTCAGTATATATGTTAATCCATATACAATTGCTACGAAAATTACGATTGCAAGAAAGATCAAGATAATCATCCCTAGAAATCCAAAAATAAATCCCATTCTATCTCCTCATTTATTTTGTCATATCGATAATCGGAGTAGCACTGCCCTGTACGGTCGGCACATTCCCAGACCATTTTTCAATCTTCTGCTTCTCAATTAACTCAGATGTCAGAGATGCTGCCACTTTTGCATTAGCGTCTGCCTCTGCTTCTGCCTTAATTCTCATGGCTTCTGCATCACCTTTTGCCTGGATCTTCTTCTGTTCTGCTACAATAGCTGCTTTTTCTTTCTCCTGTTCAGCCGCAATTAATGCTACCTGTTTGTCTTTGTCTGCCTGAACTTTTGCGGTCTTAGCTTCGATGTTGGCAAGTTCTAATTCCTGCTGTGCAGTTACTTTCTTCTGAATCGCAGCGGAAGTCTCAGAATCAGTAGAAATGTTGGTAAAGTTTACGGTATCAATAATAATTCCATAAGGCTCAAATTTCTGTTTCAGATATACATCCAGTGCTTCATTCAGCTCTTGTCTTTTGTCTCCGAAGACATCTGTCACCGGATACTTTGCAGTAACCTCCTGTGTCCAAGCTCTCATCTTTGGTTTAATGAATGTATCTTTGATAGATTTACCTGCTTGCCCCTTGAACATTACAAACGTATTGGCAATCTTATCCTGATCGAATTTATAGGAAAATTCCAGATCAACCTTTAATGATTTACCATCGGAAGTCGGCGTGGAAAAACTCTCATCCGCCGGTGAATCACCTTTATCCTCGGAAGTCAGATAGGACTGCTCAATACCAATGGAATATGTAGTCACTTTCTTTGTCGGCGCAACTAAATGCCATCCCTGTGTTAATACTTCTCCATCGATACCTCCATTCATGTTGTACACGATACCCACATAGCCAGCCGGTACTTTCTCGGAACACATAAATGCTCCTACAGTGCCTACAATCAGCACTCCTCCTAGAATTACGCCACCTAATAATCCCTTACTACTCATCTTTTTTCTCCTTTTCTTCATCTTTTTTATCGCTCATCTGATCAACTGCGTCTTTGCCGAGCCTGTAAAACAAATTACCAATCGGCTTAAACGCAAATGCCAGTAAGAACCAAAGTAAAACCACTCCGATAATCACCAATAAAATAAATACTGGATTCATCACATCACCCCTCTTTTGTGTATTTTTCGGTTAATCCAAAAAGCATCGTTCCGAAATTTGCCTTACGTTGAACAATTCCAACCATTGCTGCAATAGCCGAAATTATAATACCAATCATTCCAGCAATCACCATAATAAGAAAGACACATACTATTATTCCGATTAAAAACAGAATTGCGTCTATCACATCATCTCACCTCACTTATATGTGTTGGAAAACATCTATAACAAAGATTGCCAAAAAAATATAAGACAACCTGCGTTATCTTTTAGTACTGCTTTTCGTATTGCAATTTCTCTATCATATTCTCTACTTTTGAATTACTATTATCAGAATCTAACCTAACTAGATCCGCAAAAGTGATGCTTACTTCATCTGTTCCATTTAATACGTCTTCCCACATCTTATCGGCAATTTCTTTCCTATAAAATTTTTCAACGTGTTTATAAGCAACGAAACATCCTTGAGAATAACCAAGTACATAAGCCTTATTCATTGGCGTGTTCTCTATAATGTCGTTCCACTTATTTTGTATATATTTATCAACCTTATATCTGCTCATTTTCTTTTCTCCCGATGAAACGTACTTTATTACTATTTTAAATAGTCATCTGCCCATTCACATTTTTCAAAATAAGCACATTTCTTACCCCAATCTTTTGTCTCAATATCAGGCTTCAAATCCTTATAATTTGTATTCGTCCTTTCTGTACAATAACAATCCCTAAGTAATTCTCCACCAACAAATTTACAATCATGGCAAATATAATTTCTACTTTTATGATAAGGACATTTGTCAGTTCCACTCAATCTTTCCCATTTTTGTCCTATATAAATTAAATATGGAAGTTTAATATGTAGTCTGTATTCAAAGAACGTGTGCAAGCTAACTGAAAAATTGTGGAATTTATATCTGCCACGATGTTTACAAATTTTTGCTTTGTCACAATAGCAGGAATCTCCACAATCATATCCAATTGTTATATGAATCGTTGTTCTCACCTCCAAATGAAAGAAAAATTTCGTTCGATTTTTAGAATTTAGAATCTTTATTTTACTTCGACTTTTCATTTTTACATGTAATAATTGTCTCATTAGTTCTCAGTGGTGTTCCTGCTGTTATTTCTCTAGGAACCATCCAATCATTGCCTCTCCAATTCCAAGGAGTTGTTGTGATGGTAGTCTTACTTGAGTTCCCATCTGAATATCCTGCTTGATATACTTCATCTAAAATCTCTTTTAATCTATCTTTTGCAATTACAACACTATTATTATCGTTCTCACATTCCTTAAAATCAAAATATACTACTGGTTTCATTTATGTTTTTACCTCCAATATATTATTCTCCAAATTCACAAGTATTACATACAGAAAAATACTTATTGTAGTCTATACAGCATTAATGAAGTTGCCAACAACTAATTGCAATATTCCTCAATACCTTGTGCCATAATATCTCTCAATTCATCTTCCTCATATGTAGAACCAAACTGCGACCAACTACAACTATATTCTGTATTATTGTGTAGTAATGCAAGTTTAAACACACTGACACCATAATTCCTATATGCATTCAATTTAATATCTTTAATATGAGGAATTTCTAAGCTCCAATTATGCTCTTTATATTCAAAGTAAATATTAGTAGCTTGACCAAAATTAAAGTCGATGAATTTAACATCATTCATATACTCAATATCAAGAAGTTTTTTAATATAATCAATATACCAATCATACATTTTCTTTTCTTTATACTTCTTTCTTTTATCAAGCCTGTTGCCATCTGCATCCTGATTCTTTGATAACATATTTAGCCATTCTCTACACATTTTAATCGTAGACGGCTGATCAAGTAGTATATACTGAATATTCTCCTTATAAGTGCGAAATGCCTGTTGTTCAATAAGATCGTATTCATTCTTCATATCATCCAATGCCTGTTTCTTTGCGGACAATCTTCTTTCTGCTTGCGCAAATTTATTTAATGAACCAATTTCATATTCGCCATTATAGTTGTATGTGTCGTTCTTATATATTAAAGACATGAATCGTTCATCTCCTTGATCTCTTCTAATTCACAAAAATCATTTATCTGTTCATTCAAATTATTAACCTGCTTTCTTAGTTCATACGGACAATCTAAGCAACTCATATTATTACCACCACAGATGCATATACCATTTTGCAAACAGATTCAAACCTTCCTGAATAACTTCATACCGGCGCTGCTCCTCTTTATTCATCTTCTCTCTTACAGGAGCCACCCAATCCTCTTCCGTGATAACGCATCTTGATCGTCCAGGCTTATCAGTTGGCTCACTACCAAAATGCAAACCGGAAGTATAATCATATTCAGGATTGAAAATCCACCAGTCATCAGCGTCCACTATATAATCAAAAGCCAGAATAATTTTGTCCAATACTTTGTACCAATCATCCATAGTTTTCACATCGTCTTTTACTGGATGGCCGTTTACAACATGCCGAAATCTCTTCAGTCTTGGCAGAACGTATCTTGCAAAATTGTAGCTCAGATCCCATGTATCCTTTTCTTTCATTTTGCGCTTATACTGGCGCATCCATTTCTTTCTAGTTCTCTGCTTCATGCTATAACCTCAACATTTCTTGTGTATCACAATCAGAGTGTCGTCTTGATCCTGTTTTAATCTTGAATCGAATCCTGGCCCATACAAATGCGTTGGAACTTGTACATACCGAATTTGGTTTATAATCTCAATATCTACATCTCGCAGACCATAATATTTCCCAATAATTCGCACCACATCTTCTTTACTAAGTCTAATTGTTGCTTCCATTTTCATACTCTCCAAATTCATACAGATAATTTATTCTCTTATCTAATATTCTCCGCTGATCGTTAAGTTCTTCTGTCTTCTTTTTACTGTCTGTGCGGCGAATTTCTTTTAACATCTTATCCATTTCAGTTTCTAACAAAGCCAATTCCTCTTTGTGGTCTTCTTCTGCTACCGTTGAAATCGTGATTTCCTCACCGCAAAATGGACAGAATTTGATCGGATGATTATCCGTCACCATCCAATGATCCTCATAATCCCCATCTTCATAATTATCAGAGATACACATTTTAGGCTGAAACCCGCCATCATCCTCATAATCGACATTGACAATATCTTCTGAACAAAGATTCACACAAGGATTATCTCTTAGTTCATTGCAACACCAGTCCAACGGCTTATATTTATATGTACTGCCGTTATTCAAATGGATTTTAATCAGTTCGATTTTAATAAAATCATCTCCTTATCTTGCTCTCATATCACACTCATGAAACGCCATTAGTATGTGATACTTCTCTTCTCCAAATCGTTTTCTCCATTTCTGATGAGCCTTTTTGGTTTCCCAATAAAAAGGTAACATGTGGTAATTGATGATGAAACATTCATCCAATACTGTCTCTTCGTCAATACTACACATAGCAGTTAGAAAATGATATGACCCAACAGATTGATGCTGATAGTAATGTGCTATGCCGCTTTCATCGAACGTTTGTGTGTACATTTTTCCGATATCATGATACAATGCTCCAATCAGAAATCGTGCCGGATATACATATTTTGCAGAAAATAACCTTACCGCCATTGTACAATGATTGTATAAATCTAATGTATGATGCGGATTTTGCTGATCAAAGCCACGCATATCTGGGATATCATTTGCTTCACAATTTTCAGGCATTCTATGAAAAATAATTGTATGAAAGCCTTCTTCTATGAAAGGGATTTGAAATCTGCCAATCTGCTTTGCAAGCACCTCATCAGGAACCGGATGTTCTCTGTGTCGGTTATCCTCTAAGCACTGCTCATATGGTTTTGGAACAATGTAGCACCGTTTGAAAACATCTTCTAGCCCATTCACAGTCATAAGAATGGCTCGTCTGGACTTCATCGTGAGATTGGTTGCATCTGCAATTACATTCTTTTTCTTCTCCAAATTCCTGCGAATTCTTTCATGGAACAGCTTAAAAACTTCCACGTTCTTAGACTGATCCTCTACAGCTCCGCACAGTTCTTCTCTAATCGCATCCGACGATACAATTACTGTATTCTCATCGGCCAATTCAGTTCTGGCAATAGTAGATTTTCCCGAACCAGAAAGTCCTACCATAACCGTTAACATCGGCTTATACATCTTCTTCCTCCGTGAAAACTTTTTTGTAATCTTCTACTCCCATATCCTTTAGTTTCAAATAGCCAGAATTATCATGCTTCCTAATAACATTGATTGGCTTACCAAGATATAGTGATTTACAGAAACCTCGATATTTCTTTGGAACATTAGAATCAACCCATATCATAAATTCTTTCCTATCACTTTTGGGAGCTGCATTCAAATATTCTCTAACCATGTTTTCAGTTTCTTGAATATAATTAATAACAATATTGGCAACTCGTTTCACATTGTCGTGATACGCAACTGGAAGTTTGGAAAGTAAATCATCGAATGTATCATCTGCGATAGATTTGATAATCAGATTAATAGATGACAATTTGGACAATGCTTTATGGATATGAACATAGTCGTTGTATTTAACCTTAACTTTATAACCGTCAACGTTTACAACAAATCCCTCTGCTTCATCAGATGATTTATCATCGAGTTCAGCCATTACCTGATTTAATGTCTTCTCGAAAATTTCTGTAGTAGGAATGTCGTAAAACGAAGCAGTACCTAAAACTAAATCGTATGGAAACTCTTTTCCGTTGCGATTATTTCTTACGCCAATGAGATATAAACCTTCCTGATCTTTCGAATACTTAACCACATGTGCATCTTTGAGTGAAATATATTCAAAAATGAAAGTATAGCGAGGATTTGCTTGTAACATCTCTTTATAACCAGGCCGCGAATTAATCATTCTGTATCCATCCTGTAAACGCCAGGAGTTATTCGGATCAATGGCCTGACTACCGGCCATAATAATTTTCCCATCATACCATGTAGCAGACTGCATAGAACCATCAAGTTTATTGGAAAACTCAACGAATTTTGCTGTAGAAATTCTCCGCTCAATATTATCCAAACTTGTTTCTTCCAGTTCGTTAATATTAAAGAACTTTTTAAAAGGTGCTAAAACAATACTGTCGTTAATAACATCGATAACTACACTTCTACATTCTCTGTAAAAACCACCATATCTATCCCAGAAATCTTCGCCTGAAGTATCAATCTCACCATCATACACATTACTGTATCTTGCATATCTGATAAGCAAAAACTTATTCCACTGATTCATTTCCAGACAAGAGATTAAATCTTCATATTGCCTATACTGTTCACTTGGATGTTTTTCATTTAATTCTTCAATCCATCTTTCCAAACAGGTCTGAGATTCATTGGTGTATCCGGATTTATAGGAATAAGTTGGCTCTCCAATTTTATTCCTATATTCATTTTTGATTTCTACAAATTTATTCAACACTGGATTCCAACTCATTCTACTTTCTCCTCTTTTATTCGACCGACATCAAGCCGGTTCGTCCTTATAAAAAATCTCCTACCATGAAATCATAGCCATCCCCATCGTGACTTAAATATTTCAGACTGGTGAATTCTGAGCCGCCAGGATTTAACGTATTGTATTCGATATGATCAAACGGAGTCTTAATATCAAAGTCTTCCGGTGTGCCATCTACGAAGTATTCTTTAAATCCCAACACAACATTCTCTATTCCATCTGGAACATATTTCAAGTGTCGCACTGTTTGATTATCAGCCCAGTTAATTAATTCGCTTTTCAACCCAGGCAGATCAAATTTCTCGCCGTATTCATTAAAAATTTCTAAATCATCATTATGGTTTATAATGAATTGTTCAAGCTCTCTGACGGATGTATACGCATTATCATGTCTCTGGAACAGAGGTTTCCATCCTGCGCTTCGCTTACCAATATGTATCTCATAACCGAGTTCAGGAACATCTACAAGCTCAAACTCATCTCTGAAATATCTGTATGCAATTTTAGAATTCTTTGTAAATAAATAGAAATTCGTACCCATTAATTCTCCTTAATATCCAGTCTGTTCTCTAATCTGAATCCTTTCATATTCTTCCAATTTGGCATAGACGTAATGTTTTTTATTATATTCATCACACACCGCTTGAACTTTTTCTATGGATGAATAATAATTGTCGCTGCCATCATCATTTTTCTGAATCAAATACCCACATCCAGAGGAATCACTTGCGTAAATTTGAAAAGACCCATGTTGATTTGTAAACGTCGCAATCGATTTAACAATCACTTTTGTATCATCTGGAATCCATTCATCTACTGCGTACATTTCTTGTTTTCCTTGGCATACAGGACAAGTGTAAGTTCCATTTTTAATCTGAACTTTACCGGAACTACCACATAAATCGCACTTTTTTCTAATCCAAAACCTATGCGTTTGAATTTTCTTTCTGTACACCTGCTGGCCTAACTGGAATGTACCTACTGGGTAGCCAAGTCTCTCTAATTCATCTGTTACGCAATGCATAAAATCACCTCAAATCCACACTGAAATCATTTGCAATACTACCTTCTGGAATGTAAATCTTATGATAAGTTTTATTTTGCTCAAACCACAACCATTGCTTATGTGACCGCCACCACTCTACTCTATAATTCTCTTTTGTATAATATAATGTAACTGTATTGGCTTTTAATTTATTTGCGACAAATCCATCATTGGAAACTTTAACCATATACTGATACCAAAGGTCGTTATCAATATAACCGCCACGCATATAAATTCTTCCATTTACCATATTGTTATCACTTAAGGCGACAATGTTCTCAACAGCATTTAATTCTTCAACCGCTGATTGTTTGGCGCAAACACTGTCTCCAATTCCCCATGCCGCAAGTGATAAGATAAATACAATTAACGTAATTACTGCTAATGCTACCCTAATGTTTTCCCCATCCTCATCGCAATCAGCCCATGATACGAGACCATAAATGCAAAAAACTATCATTAAAAATGGTGAAATTGCAGTTATGGCATAATGTATATTCTTTAATATTTCCATAAAATCACCTCACCCACAGCATAAAATGTTTCTTTTATCTGAACCGTTTTGCAATAGCTTTATCAATTAGTTCTGTGAAATAATTCTCCCAATCCTTATTGATTTCAGTTAATTCAGATTTCTTTGGCATTTCATTTTTAATAGCTTTTCTCTGCAAAATTTCCTGTGTGACTCGATCAATAACGGTATCAACAATTTCTTTTGAGTGTTCTTTCATAATCGAATAAACACTATCTCTAATCGCTACACATACTTTATTGTCTATATAATTGTTATATATATTCTGAGCCAGCTTCTCGATTGCGATCTCAGCCAGTGCCTTTTTCATATCTGTGCCATTGATTTCACATTCGTCGTCATATGAATAATTTGGCAGATAGATTTCTTCTAAATCAGGAATCTCAAGTTCTATTTTCATCGTTTCCTCCAAACTATGTAATATCATTTACTCTTTGTACGGTTTTGGCAACGGCATCCACGCCCTCATTTCACCACCGATTCTTCCCCAATACCATGAACCGACATTAGTACGAATGTCTACATAATATATTCTCTGGACTTTAGTAACCATACCGCAATCCGTAGTGACCAATACATTGATTACTTTCTTGCCCTTATATCTCTCATCGTCTTCCGGCATGTGTCCTGGTTCACACTTGATCCAATTCATGATTATCCTCCAAACTTTCTAAAAGTCGTTGCATCCATTCAGTTCTCTCTTTGGCATCATTAATAGAAGCTTGCCATCTATCCCAGGTTCTCTTACAGTCTTTTTCTCCCTGATCTACAAGCTCCTGTAATGCAGTGCATACAGCTTCATTACTAATATCTAATGGCTTCTGCAATACATCCCTATAAAAACGGATTGCACTTGTATTCATAGATATCTTAATTTGATCGATTGCAAATTCTTTTAGTTTTTCATGTGCAGAAGTTGGTGGATTCCACGCTTCAATTTCCTTAAGAATTTTCTCGTATTTTTCATCTTCTTTTGGATATTTTTCCAAGAAAGCAAATGCATCTTCTCTATTTTTGACATATTGCTGAATCAATCGTTTTTTCATGTCGTTAAATGTTATATTTCGATATTCATCCCTGTGCTTTACAGCTTTTTGGTAAGCTTCATAATAACGTGGATCTGGCTCAAAATATGATGGAGTTGATACCGACAACGATTCGTCTCGCATATCTGCCGCAATACCAAATTCCCTTGTACAAAGTTTTAGAAACTCTGCACCGGTATTTATTTCTCCATTTTCAATCTCGTATGTGTAGCCTGTTGGCATGATATATCACCTCACCCTTTATCCTGATATCTTATTCTCCGCTGAACCTCATTGTCGTTTTCTTTGTCACGGAAATATTTATACCCCAACATCATCGGATATCTTGAATCCTTGGCACTTTCCCACATTAAGAACTCGCACCAGTTAGGTTCTTTGTATTTTTCCTTGCTATCATTGCACCAAGTTGGACACTCATGAATCGCCTCAAACACGCTCTGCCAGGAGTATTTTTCATTCTGAATGTTACGGTTCTGAATAAGTATTCGCTTATCCCAACCATTCCAAATCTCTACAAGAACATTTTGGCAAGTGACACGCTTGCATAATCTGATGAACCATTTGATAAATTCTCTGTATGTCTGTTCAAACTCTCTATCTCTCAGTGATCCGTTGACAACAAGAATATATTCATTTTGCACGTTTAACCAACCACACCGCTGACTCTTTATTCCTCGGTTAGTGATCAAATTATTTGTCCTCTGACCAAATTCATCACAGGAAATAGATGATGAATCGCCATTTTTCCGAACGATATAAACATCCATATCACCCTCTGAGCCGGTTACTCTTGGCAGATGATTTAGTACAGTCTTTAAGATGTATTCTGATTCTTCGGTTGTTCTTCCCATAGAACTAACTGTTACAGTTCCATTGATATATGTCCAGTATGACATTACATTTCACCTACTCTTTTACATACGGTTCGACTTTCGCCCATGCGACAACCTTACCTTTGACCTTCATTTTTCGCCCACCAGTGCCGTATGAATACCATGCGCTTTCTATATCTCCATCGAAATATCTACTCTGCCAAAATTCGGCTATGAACATATCGCCATTTTTAGTCTGCACAAGAACCTTCTCTGAATTCCAACAATTCGTGCCAGGATTGCCGAAACCGATCCGTGATGGATAGTCGTTCTTGTTTTTAATTGGAACCCAATTTAATTCAGCCATTGATTACTCCTTCTATTTCTCGTAGTATATCCATCATTTCGGCTGATGTACCGCTAAACATTGTGCCTGTTGTTTTGATCTCATATTTCCACTTTGATTTATCGGTTGTAACCTGAATAGGCTGCCGATGATAAAGTACAGTGCCAGCCGATACTTGCCATTTGTCTTCCATCCAAGATTTTTCATGTACGAAATCTTTCTTTAGAATTTGAAGTGCATCTTGGCAATTTTTATTGTACTTGCGTCTATTTTTTCCATCACCCGATACTAATGGAAAATCTACACCTGGAATTTCCATTCTCGTGAATTTGTTGACGACTAACAGAACGCCATCTTTAATGCGGTACATGTCCTGATATTCTGTCTGTGCTAATACTTCCATATTTCACCTACTTATATTTTTCTCTAATTCTTTTTAACGACATACCACTCAAAGCACTTTCGTCAACTCGCATATTGTCAGTTTTTCTAACCCATCCATAATATGTCTTGCCGCCAAAAGAAGCTACGCCAAATACTTCCCTGGTATATCCGTTTTTCTCAAAGAAATGTGCTACCCTGATATCTTTGACAGCCTGACATACAATATAAACCAGACAAACGATACCGATTATGCCAAGTATTCCAAGTGGTACAACATAGTCTAAAATTATCTTCCATTTGAAATATTCTTCCATATAATTACCTCACAATCTTTGTATTTATTCTTCGTCGCTCAATACAAAATGCTTCACATCTTTAATTCTTTGCGCATAGCCTTTCTTGTACGCCAGTTTCATATCTTTCTAATAATATGATCCGTTTTTATCGCATTGACTAATTGGCGTTTCGCATTCATTACAATTAAAGTAAAGTTCTTTCCATGGTTCCATCTTTTACCTCAATTCAATCAAATACTTGATGGTACACTGTTCTTCTTTGTAAACGATAATCTCATCATTTCGCAGCATATTTCCGGCATGAGCATGTAAACAATTCGCGCCAGGACACGCATTCTGCAATTTATAATAATCAAAATTGTAGTATTTACTGTCGAACGAATAGACATCATATGGTTTCCCGTAGGCCACATTCATTAATGCCATAAATCCAAATCTGGAATTGCCTCTTACCCAATAACTGCCATCTAAACTTGTATATCCAAGAGATTTCCGTGCTTTTGGTGCATAGTAAATGCCATAACCAAACATCTTACCGGTGATAACCGCATTAGTTGGTTTCAACACAAGCCCACTATTAATAATTGACCACCAGTTTTCATTACGGCTTCCATGAAATTAACAGCTTGGTATCTGTAATATTATTCTCTTTTACAAATTCATCAAATCGTTTCTGCGTTTTTAAATTCTTCACTCTCCAAGCTTTATGTAATCTATCGGAACATGAACCAAGAGCATCTTTAATTATTGCAATATCTCTCTGGTCACATTCTTCGAAAATCAAACCAAGCTGTTCAAGAATCGTATTCGCAGATTTGTCATTGTCTTCTACATCTGATTCTTCAATAACCTGTTTCTGGACAACCTGACCTTTCATTACATCAAGCAAATCCTGTTCTTTTTGAATAATCTTTGAAAAATCTTTGCTGGAATCAGCAAGATAATCTTGAACATTTCCCATCTTTCTAGGAATGACCGTAAAAAGCTTTAATAGAATATTATTGAACTCTTCAATCTTTGTAGCGTTAAGCAGACTGGTTAAAACGTCTTGCGCCTCATCAATCATTGCTTGCGTCACCTTATTTGAAGAAATTGTATAGTTATCGCTAATTGCCTGTCTCGCCATTGCTTGTAATCGCTCAACAATCTCTGCAATAGCCTTATTTTCAATTTCTCTATATTCTGATTTCTTTGGTTTTTCAACCTGAATCAAATCTTCGACCAATTCACTCTGATCAACATATCCTTTGCGAAGTTTTTCTTTGTACTTTGATTCCCATTGACTCATAGAATATTCTCTACGTTGTGGACTGCTTCCTACACGACCGTATTCGGCAGTCCAGCTATCACCATGAGGAATCTGTTTGTAGTATTTATTATTGTTCGCAGAGGCAGTGACCATCACCAAATATCTAGGTTTAATCTCTGCCATATTTTTCTCCTTTATAATGTGCAAATCAAAATCTCAATGTCGGTAGTGTAAAATACAGTTTCTAGCATGTCATACACCTTATCCCATTCAAGCCGATCAAGACCACAGCCAATACGAGGCATTGCAATTTTTACGATATCATATTCCTCACAATAATCCCTCATATCTACTAAAGCATCATATAATGTTTCGTATGTTGGTTTCTGAAAACAGCGTGGTTTTGTTACCAGGTTAAATACGTTATCCACTAGAATCGCCTTTCCAACATGAGCATATTTCTCACCATCTGGAATCGGATACTGGCTGTGTAGCTTATATCTCATGTTGTATACGTCTACAAACTGTTTTGCGATTCCAGCCCCTAAAGCATAATCACCGCTGATACAATGAGCCAGATAATATCCCTGTGGTACAACAAATAAATCTTTCTGTTCTTCTCTAATATTCATTTTTCTTTTCCTCCACTTTTTAATGAAATAAAACATCTATTACTTCCACCGACTATCTCTGTGATACCAATCGTCTCACATATATTCTTCATAATTTCTAAGATCTGCGTCGATTTGATCTTTTATTGCATCATATAGATCTTCCCTGTCGTCGTCATTTCCAGTATGCGCATTTTCTACATCGCCATTTTTATCACTACTAGTAACAATGAAACTCTTGTCAGAGGAATTGAAACATATAAATACGCATCCATTTTTCAACCTGTAGTGATTCATCAGATAATTGGCTGATTCTCCACGAACGTAAAATTCGTATATGTAATTGTTATTTGAGCCAAAGCGACTGACGTACTCAAAATCTTCTTTCCAGAATTTAATCATTGTTCTCCTATCTGACCAGCATATCTTCCAATTTTGCAACTTCGCTATCGTCCATATTTTCTCGTAGATAGTCTTCTAATGTCATTAAATAACGGCATGGACTCCCATAACATCTTCCATGATACTTGAGCATACACAGATATTCCGTTTCAGTTTCATGAGAAAAGGCACAGTCACCCTTATATTTTGGTTGTTCATCAACAATGATTTTCATTCATTTCTCCTTTTAAGAAAGCGTAAATTCATTAGAATTTTCTTTAGCTTTTTTGTTGCATGATTCGCTTAAACGCTTCATCTTCCAAAAGTTTCTTAACCTCTTGAACGATTCTATCTCCGTTTTACTTTACGCCATCATTCACCATTCTAATCTGATAGCAACCTAGTTTCACTAGGATAAGGTGTTCTCCTTCCTTATTATAATTTTTCTCATTATTTAGTTGTCCTTATTTGGAATTTGCGCTCAGAATTTGAACGTATTCGATCTATAGATAATTATTTGTTTACTGCTTCACGCCGTCCATTCCGGTAAATTTTCGGCCCATTTTACCATGTCTTCAACTGTTAATTCAGTTGTTGTCTCTGTGTCAGGATAATAAATTGTAATATTATTCTTTCTGACGCCGTTATTAAAGAGTTGCTTTAAAAGCGACAGTGTGTTATCTACACCAATCTGATAAGCCTGTCTCTGCTGTTCATTTTCAAAAGACTCTTTTACTTTCTTATCTACTGAATCTAGCACTAATTTCACCTCATTCGGAATATTAGAACCCCAAATCTGAATATCATCAAAATCATACATAATAATTATTCTCCTATGAAAAATTTGTTTCAACACTAAATTTTTAGTCGTGAATGTCAAGAATTGTGATAAAGCCGTCCATGTTATCTTTCAGCGCTTTCAGATGCTTGCTGTCAAAATCCTCATCTTTCACAAACATGTGACCGTTCCACGATTCTCTTGCAATAGCCGATCCGTCTGGTAAGATACAGATATATCCATCGTCTGCAATTTCATCAAAATTTACAACGTCTTTTAATCTGGCTCCATCAACCAACATATATCGGTCGCCAAATCCCATATTCATAAACCAATCTTCTTCTCTAAAACACCACGCTGGTTTAATATTTTCTTTAAGCGTTGTCAGTAAACTAGACCAAAACAATCTTCCGTTTCTAGGATCAGGGTCATAAAAACCCCAATTATAATAATCTTTGTTTTCTTTATCATCTGTATCGCATTTCATTTTAATTCTGGCTTTATATCTACCACCAATTAAATAATAGTCATATGTAAAAACTGGATATTCAATGTCGTCTTCGTTTTCACAGTTTTCAAAAAGAAGTGTAGAATTATACGGACGCATAATATCCTCAATTTCTTTTTCGCTTGGTAAATTTTTAGTCAATAGCTGTACACAATAATGCATGTTCGTTTCTCCTTTCTAAGAAACTTTCTCTAAATATTTCTCTATTTTTCTTTTTACCCAGGATACATTTGCCTTTGTACAACCTAGTTTCTCTGCAATCTCTGCCTGAGTATAACCTTGCTTATACAATTCAAAAATCTTTCGATCGTTACCAGTCGTGTCTTTTGCACGATAATACTCATCCAACATACACCGCGAAATAGCTTCGTTCTCTACACTATGTTTCTCTGCCAGCCGGAACAAAATTTGCTCTCTGTAAGACTCAGCCTCATCGTCATCCTCGTAATCATTTCTGCCCTCATAGTAGACAAGATGCTTTTCTGTCTGCCTTTTCTGAGCACGTACGACTTGAAAATTACACAATATTTCAGTATGAAAATATTTGAAAGCATATGTACTGAACGCACCAATTTCATGCTTATAACTCATTGCAGCCTTACATAATGCAATACAAAGGACATCGTACCATTCTTCATACACAAGCTGAGAATGCCGCTTAAAGTATGCCTTGATTAACCCGTAGTTCTCTTCAACCATTTTTCGCTGTTCATCTGTGAGTCGCTTCGTTGTCGTCATATCTTATTCTCCAACGTAGATTAATCTGTCGATATACTTTCTACCTTCGCCTTTGAAAATAGGAACTTCCCTATCAATAATCCATTCATGTTCGTCGGCTTTTATATCATACATTCTGCACCCATCCGGCTCAGACACCATATAGTTTCTGATGCAGCAACTTCCTCTCTTCTGATAAGTTGGAAAATCATTCCAATTAATACCTTTCTGGGTCATCAGCATATCCTGGATATTATTACAGGACTTTCCATGTAATTCCTTATGAGAAAAGTTAGCCTGTCCAACCATTTGAATTGAGTTTTTAGTGCTGTCTAATTGCCGCCAGTACAGGCAGTTCGTTACTTCCTCTTTTGGAATATTAAAGCAGCGTGCATCGAACATTGCTTTGCCGACTTTGAAATGATATTTCTTGTATTTAGGTTGCAGATTTTCACATGCTTCAAGATTGAATGGCTGAGTGTTATTTATGTTATGGAACTCTTTCAGATATGCACAATCAATAGCTTCTTGAAAAGCCTTGTTAAACGCCATAGTAGCCATACTTGCTGAGATACTACATAATTTATCTTCTCTATAGTCAAAGAAACAATCTGTATTAATATCATCATAGTCAACTAATACTAATGAAATCTCATCACTTTGCTGATAAGATAATTTACATCCCTGAATATTTGCGCAGAGATATTTTGCTGTCTCCTGCATGGCGGTAATGAAAATCTCGTCAAATGGTCTTTCAAAACCTTTTGTGAAGGCATGTCCAGATCTCATATCAAGACGGATAATTACTGGAATCCTTTTCTGAAGGTAATGTCTATTTCTTGCTTCATATTCTTTCATTCTTTTTGCTAAATCGCTTGTATCCATATCTTATTCCTCACTTTCCTTTTTCGTATTTACCATAACATTCTCTTTTTGTGTAGAAAAATTCCAACGCTTCAGTTGCGTAGACCCATCGCATTACACCGTTTGAACATCTAACCCTACATAGTCCATTGCCTTCTGCTCTCAATACTTTCTCCACCTTACCGTGTAGTATAGGTTTCATACCTTCCTGATGAAATGCGACCCATTTGCCAACTAAATGATCATAATTTCTTCCAATTACATATCCATTGGATTCCAACAAATGAATTGCTGCCTCGATTTCCTCATTTGGTGCAATATAATTCAGCTCTTCCGCAATCATCCCTACCACTCCATTCTTTTACAATTCAGAACCGGAAAGAATTCGCCGGATTCCAGCTTGTCCACATAATCATCATAAAGACACAATCCCATTTCCAAATCATGCATCCAGTTAACCAGTTCGTGTAGCACATCGAAGAACTGTTCTTCTGTTGGCTGATAAATGTAACCGATGCTGTAATCATCCATATCCACAATTCCGATTCCAATAGAATATTTCTCCCAAAAGCTCATAGGATTATCCTTGTTGGCAATTAAGTGAATATATGGTTTGCCGCAAAATATCCACTCCTTGTCAAAGTGAATATCCGATTCCACCCTGAGATATTCTGTCTCTTTTGGATTGTTTCGTGTACCGTCATATCTGTGCATTTCAAACTTCATATTGTCACCTAAAATCCTGTTTGCCTGGTGTAGAAATTGATATTACCATTACCAATAACTCTTACCTCTGGTTCTCCATTTTCATCCTGGACGACCATAATTTCAATATCTCCGTCAAAATCCTTGATCAAAGTTACAGCGCCGGGACAATCAGTATAATCTCTATAATCAGGATTATACTGAAGAACTTCGTCTAATAAGAATACTCCTACCATTCCGGCATCTGCGCAGAACTCACCAATTTGTTCATTTGTATCAGAATCAAAAGTCGTGCAGCTCCAGTCTCCGTATAAGGTATCTCGGCAAAGATATGTTTGAATACCAAGGACTTCCATATTTTCTCCATGCTCGGTTCGTTCCCAATCACTTGCGTTGGCTTCATAATATTTGTCGTATGCTTTATCGTATTTTTCTTTGCAAGCGTCGTACATTTTTGAGTGCCATTCGGTGTATGGTGGTTGCACAATCTCTGGACGTGCATTTTTAAGAATTTCTCGCATATTCTTGATAAAGTCTGGAATTTCTTCTTCTGGAACAACTACTTCTATCGCATCGGGATATTCTTTTTCATCCGCATATGGAAAATAATCATTATGCTTCGGTTCTTCACCAATTTTCTGTGAATAATCTTTTGGTTTGCAGATATAACAAGGATCGGTAATGATAATATCTCCTTTAAACTTCATTTGTAATCTTCTCTCTTGTATACACTGGTAAAGCATTTAACATATCCGCCCACCTGTCGTTTTCATCTATATAGAGTAACTGCGCCCCATCAAAACTGGGTGCGCAAACGTGTGTTTTAAGAAACTCTCTAATATCTTTTTCTCTGAAATATTTATCCGAGCTATTCATCACTCAATCTCCTCAAATGCGTTATTTTCTGGATTGTATCTGTATGGTTTACCATTTGGCGCATAATATGGAGATGGTGTTGTTGAATAATCTGTATAACCTAAATAACCATTCCAAAAATAGACAATTCTAGTTGTTGTGTCGTACCATAATTTGCCGCCAATCTCTATAAGATTAGTCTTTCCAAATGTGTTTCCTTGCAATTTTTCACTATTTTCTACGTTGACATGTACTGGCTCCGAACTTCCACATCCGCTCAGAGCCAATACACCTGCTGCAAGTGCAATAAATAAGTATTTTCTCATTTTTATTCTCCTTTACAATCTCATGAAAGGTAGATTTCATCGTCGGGTATATCCAATAAATGAAATACATCATTATCTTCCAACGGTCTCAGTGCTCCATCTTTCTCTTTAATCATTGGCCGATCATGTTTATCAGATAACTCTACGCCATATTTCTCACATAAGCCATAGAATAATTCTCTATTGAACATTTTCACCTCCATGATTCTTGATTTGATAATCCACCTTATCTTTTGCTGCTGTCACAGCACTGTGTGACCAGTTATTCACCCTGTCGCAACACCATCCATTCGGGTCGAAAATCAGAATTTTTCTTTTGTATTTTCTAGCCACATATCACTATTAATACTCCATCCGCCACATTTCTCTAAAATTTCTTTTCTTATATTCCAGAACTTTTCCAAATGATTTTTGAAATATTTAATAGCATCATCTTCTGAATGGAATTCAACTTCGTATTCCCAAAAGAAAAATCTCTCATTTGTTGCAAAAAACGAATTGGAATCAAGACAATACGCTATTATCCATGTGGAACATTTATTAGAGAAATTATCATTAGATTTTAAAGTTTTATACATTAGTTTGTCCTCTCCGATTTGAAACCAACGTTTTATTTTTCTATTCTCTTTTCAAAATTTCTGTTGGACAATAAATAATCTGCTTACCGGCTTTCTGTGCCTTTCGAATTGTAGACCATACACCGCCAGATTTAATTCCGTCCCAAACAGCAAGAAGAACATCACAATGATCAACCATATATTGATCACGCACATTGTCGCAACCTTTATAAAACTCATCAACAAGTTCAATCCATTCATCGGATTCAGATTTTAAATAATTATAAAATGGATGCGAAGCGTTGTAGGCTTTACATGGCAGAACACATGTTAATTTCACGTTGTCTTCGATGGAACGAATCACGGATAAGATATATCCGAACTCAATATCACATCCTGATGCCATACCGCAATATCCAGTTAAATCCTCTCCGTTACTTTGAGATATCTTATATAGTTCAACAAGTTGTTTTAGAACCCATGTTTCTATTGATTCCCATGCGTCCTCTTCAATATTTTCTGGTAGTCCCAGTCTTTGTGGTCTATGACCTGTTAATGCTACCTTCATATTCTCCTCCAAATTATAAAAATAGGACTAGCTGGCAATGAACCAACCAGTCCTATATTATTTCTCTGATTATCCAAGCTGTGCAAGCATCTTGTCTAACTCTTCATCAGACATATTCTCTAATGCAGCATCCTGTCTCTTAGCCTTAATTTCAAGAAGTCTCTGACGCGTCTCTTTATTCTTGCGCTCATTTTCTCTAGCTTCTTTTTCAGCCAGTTTAACAGAAACAATATACTTCACAATCTCAATCTTATTTGCAATCACTTCATCCTCTTTGGATTTGCTGCTCAAAAGACTTTCCTCTTCGGATTTCTTTACTTCACGATTCAGAGTTTTGAATACTGAATCAAGATCCTGTACAGATAAATCCCAGAGGTCGATTACATTGATCATTCCTCTAAATGGAAACTGATAGTTGTTTTTGGTTGCTAATACAAATAAATTCTCGCTCATAATAATACACTCCTTATATTAAAATTTAATCTTCATAATTCTTTCAGTTGCACCCTTAACTTTTACTACTAAATCTGCTCTCTTTGTCATAGAAAAACCAATTCCTGAAAGCTGATCATCTGTATCTGCGACATGACATTTCGCACCTAAAGCCTCGAATACCCTCTTATGTTTCTCTAAATCATTCTTTAAGAACTCATTATAATATCCATTTGGATTTTCGTTATTAATGCAATCTTTCAGGAAGAAGAACAGGTGTCTATGTCCAATACCTTCCTGTGCGTCAAAATAGTTCGGGCTATAACTAATGACAGAAACCGGAACAAACTGATTTGTTGCCACGTTCCAAATGTTACGACTTGAAATAGAAGAATTTCCGGCTAATTTTTCTTTGATTGAGAAATTACCATTAGCATCAAGTGTTACTTCTGCAACATCGACATTGGAATCTGTTCTTAATGGTTTATTATATTCAAAAGAATAAATCTCTCCATTAAATTCAATCTCTGCTTTAAATCCTTTACTACTTCTTGCTGAATACTGGTTTACGAAGAATTTGTAAACACCAGGTTTCATGCGAGACATACTTCCCCATGTAATATTTTCTACAGATGCTTTACCTGGCATCTGTGACATTGGCTGAGTAATATCCACATCGAGCTGACCACCCATTTTAGTCATGCTAGGTTTTCTAAATGACCCGAAATAAATGTGTGTGCCGTCTGGCTCAATACAATGAGCATCAAGATCACTATTATCATTCTGGCCTTCGTTCCACATAATAGAAAATCTCAGGACACCATCAACATTACCGCCTGCTGCCTTTACATTCTGCTTCATATCTGAATCGGTGATATTTCCGCTATACGCCCAGCTCAACCCATTATTCCACTTGAACATCGTCTTTGCGTCTGGATTGACTGGTGCAATCAGAGATACGAAATTCTTCTCATGTTTATTCTCTACAAATACTTCAATTTCTCTTGCAGTCGGGAGAACCTTATCAACAAAATCCTGTGCGGAGATTTCTTCTACCTTGGAGAACTTCTTCGGATTTACGACAACATCCTTTTCCATTTCATCGAAAATATCCATGGAACCTGCCATTTTTCTTGCAGCATTTTTATTAGAGAACAGCACGTTGTTCACACTAATATCGTTCAGAGTGGCAAATCTACGCTGCAAAGAATCCATATAGCCGAGTTCACCAATAGTTTTCTTCGCATCTTCAAGCATTTTCTTCGTAAAGATTGCTTTTGGACGTTTATAATTTGCCGGAGCAACAATCTGTTCATACTTCTTAACTGCTAAGTCGAGATCCATGTCTTCGCTGATATTGATTAACAGAGTTCCAATAGAATGATTTCTAATACGCCCAATAGCCATACCAGCGGTAATAGATTTCTCCCAAGTATACAGAGCTTTGTCCTCGGCAGATGCAAGGTTATCATATTCTTTCTTGTATTTCTTAAATTCTGTCAGCGCGCCTTTCCACTCTTCGCCTTTGTATAAAGTGTTTGAATTGACAAGCTCCAATACAGTATCTACGGCATCCATAGTAATCTCGTCTAATGAACGCTTGAATACATTTCTAGTATCTCTAAACTGACCTTTAATTTCCTCGTTGGATCTGTCGCTTGCATTTACAAATTTATTCGGAAGTTCTAAGAAAAAGTGATCCCAACGATGCGCTTTGCCGTTAATCTCCTCAAAGTTATGATCCGTGCCGATTTTATTAAACTTACTTACATAAATATCAGAAACGGCGTGTGCTTTGACAAATGCATCCAGTGCATTGCTAACAGTCTGATAAGTTTCATTGCTCAGATTCAGCTCCCAGATAGTGTGAATTTTGTTATCCTTAATAACAACTGTTGCACCGATGTTTTTGATAAAGTAGCGGCAGCAACTACAATCATGTTCAGTTCTATCACGAAACATTGGGTTCGTTCCGGCTGGAAAACTATTCAGATATGTATTCCATAACTCGTCTTTATCTACAGCAACCTCGAATAATTTCTCTGCACCTTTCTGCATTTCGTTAAAATGTTCCTGTAAAGCCTTTTTAAACTCCATAAATCCGTCCATGTGTTTTCTCCTCTCTTTTTCAATTCCTTTGAAATATCGCTTTCATCAAACTTTTAATTCCACCTTTATAGCACCATCAATCTTGCTACATGTAATAGAAATTCTTTCATTCGAATCTATAATCATAAAATCATAAATTGCAACATTACATGCGCAATCTTCAAATTCACTGATGCAATAATCTTCAACTTCATGCAAAGAGTGAAACTCCTCACCCGCAATCTTTTGATTGATTATCTGGCTGACCGAAATCAGCCAGACTTTATGTAATTACAGTTATTTCTTCTCTAAATCCATAAGTGTATTATCTAGTTCCTTCACGGTCTGAGTTACCTCTTTGACACCTGCAATCACCTTAGACATTTCTTCGGCATAACCACTACAAGAAACTTCTCTTAATACATCAATCATTTTCATTTCTCCGACACCAGATTCTTTGGCAGCATCCTCAATTGCTTCTCCATTTAACACTAAATTCACAAACTGTTTTACTTTACAATTTCCCATAATCATACTTCCTTTTTCTTTATTTTTATATTATGTAAACCACGCAAAACCCTTGATTTTATTGGCTTTTTCAACACCCAAAAACCAATGAAAACAAAATTTGAAGGTTTTACACTAATCCGAGTGCTTTTCCTAGTGTTTCGTAGGCTTCTTGAACTTCTTTACTACCATATGCTGCTTTGATTAAAATTTCTGCAATATTAGAATACATATTTTCTTCATCTCTGATGGTTGGTAAGACATGGATGTTGTATTCTGGTAAAAGTTCAATTTCGTATACGACACTACAGTTCTCATTTTTTCGTACATTCATATGTATTGCTGTTACAATGCCACTTTTAATATCATTAGAAGATTCATTTTTACCATTCTTACCGCTTGGATAAAAAATCCATACTTTATCTCCTACATTATATTTAGTTTTAATCTGCATTTTTCTCTTCTCCTCTCAACTTCTTATTCTCTACTTCACACCAAACTCTAGCGATTTTTTCTGAATGGAACAGATGATTCTCCGCATATTTCGAATTATGCTTCTGTCCAAGTTTGACTCGGTATCTTGTGTTCATACCCTCTTTGGTCACCGTCACAGTGATCGAAGTTACCTTAGCTTTTTCGCATACACATTCTTTCTGTTTGTTCTTATGCAACTTTCCACTTCCACCACATTTCTGACATTTCCAGTCGTAGTCAGCAAAATGAAGCACTTTCTCGCCTTTGCATACGTCGCACACTTCATATTTCGGAATCATTTTTATCGCCCAAACTTCATCGCCCACATTGAATCTGGTATCCACGTTAATCTGCATTCTTCTCACCGCCTTTTAAAATCTTTGTCTTTGCCACAGTTTTGATTCTCCCTTTGAGATCTGTTCTAACCTCAGTGCAAACCTTGGTAACAACCAGTGGACTCACACCAAAGATTGTATTGACAAATACCGTATCTCCAGGCTGAACCCGCTGCTTGAATTCTGCAAATTTCTTACTGTCAAGGACACGCCAGACATACTCTTTGTTATCATTGTGGTTGTTTGGGTGAAAACCGTAGATATAGGTGGTCAGCTTCTCCTTATAGGTCTTTATAGGCTGTTTAAGCTCTTTATCCTGCTCCATTCTTGACGATGTAGACACTCTCACCTCACACTCGTCAACACCGAGTTCTTTCAGTGCGATATATCTTGCATATCCGTCCGTAAGAAGCTTCTCTTTGGTGAGCCGGATTTTCTTCGCAAAATCGTGTGTCTGCTCATATTCTTCCTTGAATTTCTGTACCTTTTCCGGCTTTGGAGTAGTCTTAGAAAAAGCGTATGGGATTTTGATATCTGATAATTTAACTGTTGTGATCATATGTATGTTCTCCTTTATGCGACATTCTTGCCGTCTAAGTCATCAATATAGGAATCAAATTCTCTCTTTAGGCAAATGTAGTTAATTCTGTCGTTCAAGCTAAATGTTCTGCCTTTTTTACAGATATCATTCGCCCATTTGAAGAACTCTGTATCCTTATCAAGCAGATATGAATATGCAATCAATGCGCAGGTAACTGTTTTGCTTACGGTAAGAACTGCTGAGTCAAACTTAAAACTGTTGTCGTCATTGACAATATCCATAAAATCCTCAACATCTTTCATAATTGCGCCTGGATCAACCTCTGCTTTAATAAAATCCAATGTCTTCTGATTCTCAATTTCTTCAGCAGTTGGCACACTTGATTCTTCTACTACAACAGGATCATTCTCTTTCTCTTCAACCACTTCTTCCTGTTTTTCACAGACTTCATCAACATCGAAGTTTTTCTCAATAATCGGTTCTTCAGTTTCCTCGTTCAGACCAAAGAAGTCTTTCATTAATTTTTCAAGCATGTCCAATTTGGTAGCTACGACCTTTTTATCCTTGGTTCCTTTACCATTATCATATGTATCAAAAGATTTCTGCTCATATTCATCAAAGCATTCACTATGTAATCTATCCTGGAAAGCAGTTAAAAATTCTGCAAACCGCTCATTCGGTAAATCAAAATCGGTAAATTTGTTGAACGCTGCGAACCAGATAAAAGAGTTCTTGGAGTTGAACAGCTGACCTGTTGTATCATGGTCGATAATTTCTGAAAGGTCATCCAATTCACCTTCAAAGATGCTGAACTCTGCGCTAGAAGCATTTGCATCAAGAACTTCATTCATCTTCTTGCCTTTACTCCATAAATCAAAGTGAAACATCAGCATCATAGCCTCAGTAATAACTCTTTCGATAATTCCCTTTGGTTTTTCATATCCTTTATAATCGCCGCAATCTTTGAAGAATACATGGTTATTAGCAAGATCCTTAATATCAGAAGCGGTGTTGAGCATACACAGGAAATTCTTCTGATTAGTATTCATCGGGACATTCTGGTTATATCGCTCAATATCATAAGCCATATCTTCTTTCGTGCAGTCCAAATGGATATCAACATTCAGAATGTAATCATCAATCTGGTCTTTAATTGCCTGTGGTAAATCTCTATATCTTTTGCCACGTAAATCATATTCAATAAGCTGTTCCTCGCCGTTGACTTTGTCCTTGTAGTAAACAATGGATTTTTTCTGTTTCTTGGAAATTGCAAAAGCGTTATTGAAATATTCTTCAAAGGTAGTTAATCTCTGCAAACCGTCAATCAGCCACAATTTCCAGTTATTGTCTTCAACACGTTCCTCACAGAGCTTAATGGAATCAATCTTCTCATTTCTTACGACGGAAGTAATCAGACCGCTCTTACAAGCATCGGTAGAACAACCTGCTGCACGCTGTAAGATATACTCCTTGTCGAACTCTCCACGACTGAATTTTTTTGTTAAAACTCTCAAACTGTATCCGTCTGTCTGTGTATCGTTTTTTACACCAACAATAAGTTTCTTCATCTGATTACTCCCTTTCCGTATTTATCCTTCCTTTTTGAAGAATATTGATATGTATTCGTAGGATTTAAGACCCGCCATAATATCCGCAAAATCTTTATCTTCGATATGTAAATGATTTTTTACTTCCCGGCGTGTATACCCCAATGCTAAAAGTCTTGCCACTCTCCGTAACCTTATAGGAAGTTTATGTAAGTATTGATCTAAACGTGAATCTTTTTCAATTTCAAGGCTGCCAAAGACCACATCTTCTACCGTTGTTTTATCCGGAATGATTTCTTTCATATCCATTCCGTCTTCATTTGTTGCATCCAACCAGACATTCGGAATAATAATCGGTCGTTCTTTGCCGTCAAAACCTTTTTCTGTTTTGATTTTTCCATGCTCAATCACCAGATTATTTCTTTTCGCTCGTAAATATCGGTTTCGATACCACTCTCCGGCGGACATCCTGATGTTTGTCCTAAGATAGGTAGAAAACTTCGATTCCTTTTTCGGATCATAAAACGCAATGGATTCAATCAGAACCTTTACGGCATCGTCATATAAGTCGCCATAATCACTTTGCGGTACTCCAAATTTAATCCATGTTTTTATTCCAATTTTGCGAAGCTCTCTGGAATCATCCTTACAGTAAAACTCAATAATCTCTTTCTGTTTTGCGCTCAGATTATTGAGTACCCATTTTATATCTACCTCTGTCATCTCGCTTTCCCCTTTGCTGTAATATACTTACCATTCTCCGATACGGGGAAAGTTTTATCCTAAGATATTTAACACTGCTTTATAGTATTCAGTGCGTCCTCTGTACCCTACATTGGTTACTTTGGAAAGTTCTTCTTTCAGCTTACCAATCGAATAATTCTTGCTCAGTGCATCCTGCATTACCTGCACATAACGAATAGGCTGTTTGATCCTCTTGTGCTTGCCCCGCACATCTTCCAGAAGATACCCGATCTTTGCCATCTTGTGAGCCTGTGGCTTTTTACCGTGCTTCTCCTTGTAACCCTGTAAGGCATGTACAATATCCGTCTCGGCACAATCATATTTGCTCAGTGCAGAATTAAGGATGTTATAATATGTATTAAGTTGGTTCATATCCCAACCAGCAAGTCCGATGATGTTATGAGCTTCCTCATAAATCTGATCGAGGATCTTCTCATCAAACTCGATATCGTTGGATCCAATGTACACATCAGCATTTCCTTTATAGTTGAGCGAATGCTGATTCTTTGGAACTTCATACGATTCAGCTTCTACAAGATAATAATCCTTTACCCAGGAATACTTCTCTCTGGCACGATTCTTAAAAGCTCTTGCCGATTGATAAGTGAATTTCTTAGCGTTTACCGAATAAGTTGTGTGAAGATACTCTCCCGGTTTCTGTGGATTTTCAATGACATAATCTTTGCCATTCGTGAGAACGTAATCCATTATGACCACTTCCTTTCAATTTTATTGTTAGTGGACGCTCGGAGACTTGAACTCCGGACTATCAATTTATGAGATTGACCTTCTGCCAACTGAAGTAAGCGTCCATACACATCTCTGGTGCGTCCACCGTCGATGTATGCTCGAACATTTGTTTTATGTTTCTATAAATTTTATTTTTGTTATTAACATCTTCAGATATCCTCGTAATACAATAGGATTCTCTTTTTTGGAATTTCACCTCTAAACATAGAGGTTACAATCAATAGTTACCGTAATAATGGTAAACTTATTACACCCCTCTGCGCGTCCACACAGGGAGCTGGGCATACTGGATTCGAACCAGTGCAATACAAGAATCAAAATCTTGCGCCTTACCGCTTGGCGAATGCCCAATGATATTGTTTTTTGTCATAATATGTTGTAATTTTGTCGGAAATAATGCTGAAATCGCATGAAAAATTTGATATAATATTGACTTTTAGATAAAAACTATGTATTATAAATATGCGATTGATAGAGGGGAAGTGCGTCAACACTTCGTCCCGGCAAATATCAGCGTGTGTGTTTGATGTGGTTCGGACAACATATGGTGCGCCAACACCGTTGTCCGGCTACATCTTTTTTTTATTTCCAATAATTACTATAGACCGAACACATGTCCGTGTCAAGTACTTTTTTCGAACATTTGTTTGGTTTCTTTTTCCAGAAATGGAAATTCCTGGAAATTATTGTCGAAAGAGAATGACACCTTCTTTCCCCTTCAACCGTAAATCCGGAAAGTTATCCTGCCTCTCTGTATAACATCTAAGCTGCTTTATGAAGTCATCGCAAACAGAAATAACAGTCTCAGCTTCTTTAATCATGCTTTCGCATTCCAAAAACTTCTTCTTGGTAAACGAATTGACCGCCCTTGGATCTTCCAAATCATTCACGGCGACTAATACCACCGCATCCTTTTTTGCCAATTTCTTAGCATCCTCAACACTCATTAAGACATAATTCATAATCATCCTCCTCTATTACAGACCCCAGTTTGCAAAAAACACTCTCTGAATCTCATCCTGACCAGTCTTGTCAACAATTCTACC
Organism: Clostridium sp. AF32-12BH; assembly: GCF_003477935.1. Lineage (NCBI taxonomy): Bacteria > Bacillati > Bacillota > Clostridia > Eubacteriales > Clostridiaceae > Clostridium > Clostridium sp. AF32-12BH. The sequence goes on from NZ_QUEH01000007.1 coordinate 121,594, forward strand.
AAGCTTCTTAAGAATTCTGAGTTCAGAAATCTGTTTAATGGCTTCTCCTAAGAGATATGAATCTTTTGTAAGACCGTATTTTTCATTCGCACGGAAAAAAGAATGCGTAGATTGAGTCAAACTTCGTTTCTGCGTTGTGAATGGAAAAACAAGAGTTGTTGGACTATGTAAATTCCCAAGATTATTCTGTACAATCACTGCCGGTCTAATACCGCCTTGTTCACCAGCCAACACATCATCACCAAAGTCTACTAAAATTACGTCGAATTTTCTGTAGCCGCCTTCCACTGTTGCATCCTCCTTTCCATAAGATTTTGTTTGTTTTTCTTTGACTGTCTTGATTATATTACACTTAAGATTAAATGTCAAGGTTTAATTTAAGCATTTAATCTTAAAATAATTTTATTTTTTAAAGTGAATTCAATTTCTTTCTGATTCAATATGTGTTATACTTAACATTGAACTCTAGGATTAAATATTATGGAGGTCTTATTATGTATAAAATCGACATAAAAAAACTCGTTGATTCAAAGTATGATAAATTAAATAAGTTTGCAGTTGCTATTCATATTTCCTACAATGCCGCTGAAAAATTATACAATGGCACCACATCTCGTATTGAGTTTGATACATTGGAGGCATTATGTAAAGAATTTAATTGTACACCAAATGATATTATTGCTGAACAGATATGTAATGAATTTATACCAATATCTACAACACAAGCTCAGAATTCCAGACGACGTACGAGAGAACGAATCGAAATGCAAGAGCAACAAAAGAATCATGAGAAAAAGATACAAGCATACAAAGATATAATAAATACCATTTCAACTGGACAAGGTTCAAAGCTACCATCTCAAACACAACAAAAAATGGCATATGTCACACTATTGCAAGAAAAATTCTCCAACTCTATAAATGAATTGCAACGACAATATACAAAAACGATTTCCGAAATTGACGAATGTATTGATGAATTTATTGTGTTTAACAATGAGCATAAACAAATATCAGACAATGATAAAAAATCAGACTCAGGCGATGCTAAATAAGCACCGCCTTTCTCTATTTTCGCTAGTCAATTTTCAATTAACGCTCCATTATCGGCAAAAATATAACGTTTTTCACCGATGAAAGTCTCATTTCTTGCCATTGCTCCGTCCTTGAATAAATAATACCAAATACCATTTACTTGTACCCAGCCGGTTATCATATAACCGTCGCTTCCAATGAGATACCATTTATCACTCTGGAAGACCCAGTTGGATTTTACCTCTTCTCCGTTGCTGATAAACTTCCATTTACCGTCCAACTCCTGCTGCCATATGCCATCATAAATATAATTCGTGTAAGCCATAGTTATAGTTGGATATGTATTTACAGTTTGTGTCGCAACTGTCTTATAAGAGGAAGAACTGCCACATCCGCCACCTGAGCCACCGGAACTGTGTGATTTTCCACTTGATGAAGAAGGAACCTGCTGCTCAATGTCCACTTTTGGTGTTGGAATGTTCACTTTTACATCGTCAATGTCCGGTTTTGGTTGCTTAATGTCCTCATCTTGCATATTATCTTCCATATTATCTGACTTAATTACATTCACAGCAAAGGAAGTCTTAAACACATCATATGTGATTACAATTTCTTTTTCACCAACCGAAGAAGAATCGAATTTTGATTTCGCATATACGAACAGTTCTCTTTCTGTGTCGTCCGAATATTGTCCAAACACGGATAATCCTTCAAGATTTAGCTCATCTCCTACAAGATATTCTCTCTTTGTCGGGAGATTTTTGATATAAATTCCTATCATCTCAACTGGTTCCAACAGTTCAAAACTACATCCAAAATTCTCTTCGTAGTAATTATCATTTCCAACAGCATCATTGATCACAACGCAATCAATCACCCAAACGCCCGGATTATCAAAATCAGTAAACTCAGCAGAAGTCTCATATTTGCCCGATTTGCCACCATTCTGATTTACAGGAAATGATACCCATTTGAACTGATCCGTGTCCTTATTGAACAATCTAATAGCCATGGAAGATAAACCAGAGCCTTCCTCTACAACATTAGCTGTGATGTTTAAAATATATGGTGAACGACCATTTACAGCATCAAATACAACCGATGTTACCTCTGGCGGCACATAATCATCTCGCCAATAATTCACTACTTCACAAGATTCTTCTAACCATTCTGACTTAATAAATCCATCTGTCCAGTTGTTCATACCGTCCGATACAGTAATCATTCCGATTTTATATGTGCCAGAAACGTAAGTTTTTTGAATCGGAACGGAACATGTATATGTATCTTGCAGATTATCTGGGTCAAAATGAAACGTCTTACTTACTTTTGACTGATTGCCGTGATCATCTTCTCCGATTAGAGTCAGCGAAATGTCTTTAATTCCAGACTCGTCTTCCACTTCAACCTCAACCACAATATCATCTGGCGCATAAATCTTATCAGAAACAATCCTTGCATCTTTGACAGTTGGTGGCTCAAAATCCGTGTTTCCGTTAATATAAAACTTTGCAGAGTTAAAAGTCTCGAATCCACCAGAATAATTATAGTTGTTATCGGCGGCATAAGCATATATCTGCCAATAACCGGAAGAAATTGTTTTATCTGTGAATGTATATTCCAGTTCGTATTCACCGGAATAATTCTCAGCATCAAACTTATAAGTCTTATTTACATATCGGCTGGAATCAAGGCTCTCGATCCGCACACAAATTTCTCGCAAACCGGAATCTTCTTCCTCAATGTCAACAGTGAAATTTACAGTTCCTGGCAATTCAGAAATATCGTTATCTACAGTAATTTCTTTGATAATAGGTGCTTCAGTATCGACAAGCTGCAAAGAAATATCGTTATAAAGTTCCATTTCTTCATCCAGGCGTTCATCTTCATCCCAATCGGAGTCTGTTGCTAAATTTGAAGAAGTCGCTTTGTTGGACTGAGTGGCAGCGTTAATAGTTATAGAAGGAAAGCTCACATTGGCAGCTAATAATGCCACAATTAGAGCGGTCGACAGGTTACGTTTAAAGTGATTCAATAGTTTGTACTTCCTATTCTTTTGTATTTTCAGCATATTTATATGCCAAATTGCAGTTAAATTTATATGTTCAATAAGTATTAATCCAATCAAGATATTCTAATGCAAGCCAATTTTTGAAACATTGCATTTGTCTACACTCTTTATAATCATGTTTATTACCTCCAAAGTTTTCACAGTTTTTGCACATATTATAAAGTTCTGGACTTTCTTTTTTTCTAAAAGAACCAGGAGAATTTAGATGGTTTTGATATACTTCTTCTAATTGGTGTTCTGTCTTTTCTCTCATATAACCCCTTTCAGCCTTTATTGATCTGTCTAGTCAGCCGTGCATACTCGTTGAATACTTTTGTAACAACGCAAGTGTCGCACTCTTCCTGTTCACATGTCCAGCTACACGGCACTACATCGTCCACTTCGCCATGAGCATCAATAGTACATAACTCTTTATGTACATAATCCCTTTCGTACTCAACCATTTCAATCTCAACATAGCAGGTTGGCTTGAGATCATCCATGTCTGGTTGCTGCTTCTTGCAATTGCTATTCTTGCAAATCTCACAATACCTTGATACTTCCATTGTTGCGTCCTCCAAATTTCAGTTTTATTGATTCGGATTTACCGTTTCGATGAAAATGTCTATTGTCTCGGCTGTTCCATCGTTTCCCACTTGTATCACTTTTTTATCTTTTACGTAGTCCCAGCCTTTCATCATATAATTCTGATTATACAAACGGCTTGAATCAAACCTCAAATCATTGTTTCCCGCTTCATAAACATTAACTATAAGTCTTTTGTCTAGTACATCAAATAATTCACTTACTGTCACGCTTTATTCACATCCCGTTATTCAATCAATATTTTTAACATTAATGTACAATTCTCTATAATGACCTGGATTAATTTCATAATCTATGCCGTCGATTATTTTCAACGGCATATCATCCCTACTCGTAATGTAAATTTCCAAGTCGTCTGGCAAATTTTTAATAGCTGTTTTTAATTCTCCAAGAGTCATCTGTTATCATCCTTCTCAGTTTTATGTAAACCTTACAAAACTCTTGATTTTCCTAGGTTTTTTGAGTATGATTTTTGTTTGAAATCGAGATTTCATTATTCCATTTGGTCAATCAAGATTTTGATTTCACTTTTTGCTTCATCGGGTAATCTATTCCCATAGATGTTATACCATCGCAAAAATTTCTCTTTGAGAGTTAATACATTTGCACTTGGTAAACTCATCAATTCTTCAATGCGCTTTTTCGTTTCATCTTTGAGTAATCTTGCCACCTTAAATGGAACTACTACTGGATTTCCATCATATGCTTTTACCTTTTCAATATCATCCTGGGAACTCACCGGAACAGAATACGGTTGTGGATTCTGAGTATCAAAGGATTCTATTAACATATTTTGAACCTTTTTTACATCGTCCTTGTATATGTTGAATTCAAGATGATATACGTCATCCGAAGTTTCTTCAATCATTTCACGCACTTTTTCTATTTCGATATCACCTTTGACCATTGCTTCGGCAATCATCAAAGATGTAGCTTGTCCAACATTCCAGTCGTCACAAGTCTTACGATCGCGTTCCAACTTGATGTACTTTGGTTTAAAATTATAACCATATTTTAAATTTTGGTTACACTTAACGAATAAACTATTTACATATACTTCACCAGCGTATTCATCGTCCAAAATGATTTCTCCATATTGAGTATCTGCCTTTTTATATTCATATCCCTCAAAATGAAGCCATACTTTATATAAATTATCATACTCATCACTTGTGACATTGCCGATTTCAATCCGTAACTCGGCATCATCGCTTGGTTTCTTATAAACATAAAAAGCGAGAATTTTCTCTAACCATTTTTCAGAATTCTTGAATCTGGATTCCCACACCTCTTTTTTAGCGTTGTTATAAATGGTAAATGTCTTCCCTAATCTATTGAGAACAAGCGCAGCAATCTTGTATCCTTCACCAAATTGACCTACTGTGTCCTCGTTATCTGCCTTGCTGCTCCTACCAAGCAGTAATGTATTCACCTTTAAAACAGATTTTGCATTGATCAAACTCACAATCTTCTTTTCACGGTCATAAGTAATCCGGAATTTATTTTCTTTGTCTAATGTTTCCTGATCAGTTCCATTTTGGATTAATTCACGCATCGCATCATTAAATGTCCAATCAGAAACATAATTCGGAGTCAGCGTTAATTCATAACATGTAGCTTGTATGTTTTTATCCATAAATCTTACCTCATTTCCAAAAGTTCCTTTAATTTTTCCAATTCCTCAGTAATCACGTTGATACATTTTAGCGCTTCGACTTTCGTAGCATTATCCAAAACCGCATCATCTCTATCCTTGAAATAATACAACCCTTTATTTGGACAAGTTTCATATATGCCGCAAGAATCACTTCCACATCGTTCATGTTCTCCATTTGAATTACAACCGTAGTGTCCCATACCTAATTCTCCTCGTCTATCACAATTCCACCGTGAATAATTACCCTCTTACCGTCTACGTCAAAATATACTTCATTCTCACTGTCAGACACATCAAATTTTCCAGACCAACTTTTGATCTCAGTTCCGTTATAATCATACACAGTGACAGTACGATTTAAGCCGCCACCATAATTACTACTAAACGACTTCACGCTCCGCTCCCAACTGGCTGTGCAACCAGTTGCTCCAAACACTGCAACAGCACCAACAACCGCAATAATTTTCTTCCAATTTCTCATTCTCTTTCTTCCTTTCTCAATTTATCCAATTTTACTTTCTTCTGATTCAAATGTCTCACCCTTGCCCGTGGTTTATATTTATCACACTTCTGGCAATAGTGAGCGTGATCCGCTTCTCTTCCTTTACTGCACTGACCAGCACAAATATAATACAGACATGGTGTTTCTCTAGTCTTCGCCATTTTCGTTCTCCTCTCTGCTATACTCTTTCACCCACTCTTTGCAATAGTCGTGTTCACCAGCGGGCGACCAATCACACTGATACTCATGCAAACAATTCCAACAAGTTTTCTTTTCCATAACCTTTTATTCTCCTTTTTATTCTAATTTCACATTATCGATTTCATCTAAAATCTCGTTCAAGGCAACAGCATTATCTTCTGGGCGCATTTTAATTGCTTTTAAAATAATATTTCTTAGATCCTGCTCCTTGACAGTGACCACCGGACTATTCTTTTTGAGGTCATAATTACCATTGGAAACACCACTTAAAAATTCGCCAATGTCCTGATAATACATTCTCTCTCTTTCTTCTGACAATCCGATATAATGCATGGTCGTCTGGGTATCACTATGTCCAAAGATATTCTGTAAAGTTTCCAGACATAACATATCGTGTGGGTGAATTACCTTGCTATAATAACCGAAAGACCGCCGAATGCTATGGATTGTAACTTTATACTGAATGTTGTTATACTCGACTGCCTTTTTGAAAACCTTATCAAATGCTCCGACTTGCCACTTAGAAATATCTTTAAATATGACTTCCTTATAGATAAATTCTCCTAATGTTTTAAATTCCTTCTGATGTTTTCTCCACTCAGATAAAATCTTTCCAATTCTATCCTCACCATAATCCTTGTTGTATTTTCCTACGAACTCAGCAATCATTTCCAGAGCTTCTTCGTCTGAGCAATTCGGAGACTTCTGCTCATGGAAGAACTCATCTTCTCCCATTTTTCTCCACTCGTACTTCATATCATATGGGAAAATATAATCATCCAAATCATCCATGGGATTAATTTTTGTGATTTCAAGATATTCCTTGATAACCTGTTTTGCATAAGGGGAAACGTATATGATATTGTATTTTCCGGTTTTCTGTTCCTCAATAGTTCTGATCTCGTCCTTCATTGTTCCATTTGGATAAAAAATATCTGACCACACCATGTCGAGCGTATCACCTACTCTTCTTCCAAACAGAAATAGCAGCATGAATTTTAAATAATCGTTCCACATTTCATTATTTCGGAAATAATCAATCATTCCCTTAATGTCTTCCATATTCCAAAATGGGTATCCTTTTGTTTTTCCTTTTTTCTTCGTTGCGTAATTTTTCTTCTGTTCTGCCATGGTTTTATTCCTCCTCAAATATTCATTCTCCATTTTGGCGCAAAAAATAAGAGATAGAAAAATCCATCTCTTATAGTGAATGAACCACCAACATTTAACCGCTGGCAATTCTCTTATTTAATTGTTTATAATTCTGACTGCAAGCTCACTTAATTGTTTTGCTACGTTTATAACTCTGTCTCCATCATGTTGTCTATATACTTCATCTAACCGTTTCCTAATTTGTTTCCGTTCTGTTTGCGTATTCTTCATATCTTTCATGATCTCTCACCTCTTGAATTTTATGATTAATATACTTTGATTATACTTGGCAAATAAACTGTGAACAACATGTCAGTCAATTTTTCGTTATTTCTTGGCACGTTTATTGAGACTGTTATAACTTTTTAATAACGAAATGTCTGTTTCATATAATTATTTTTCATTATTTTCTAAATAATTTATTGCATCTTGATACTCTTTTACTTTTTCATATAATAACTTAGTTACTTCTATAATTGCTTTATTCTTAGCCTCTTCCATATCTTCAGTATTTAAACTGTATTGCTCAACATTAAGGTCTCTACATGTTAAAAACCATTGTTCTCCACAATGCAGATATTTATGAACTCTGAATTTAATTCCATTTGCATCACATTCTAGTACACTTGGTTTCCTTGTTTTGCTTGCTCTACTATAACTTGTTACATCTTTATACATAATATTTCCTTTCCATTGAAAACAATCTTTTGTTGTGTTATTCCACTTCCTTCAGATATACACGGCGCTCTTTTCCATTTTCCAGAGCGATAAAACATGGTTTCTCATTGCCGTACAACACTTCATTTACTGTATAATGTCCGCCCCATGACGATTCAACCATAAGCTGATCCATGGTATTATGATACAGAGAAAAGTATTTATTTTCTGGCAGTTCTACCAGAAATTTATCACTACACGTTGCGGTGGATGCCGGAACGCCGTATGTAAATACGCCGCGTTTCTCTGCGCCTAACACGCCATAATTCTTATAGATCTCAAATCTGTTTTCGCTCATACCTCTACCTCCGTTTTATTGACATGAAAGCAATTTTCTAACCATTAATCCTCAATATCAACCGGATTGTCAAGTTTCAAAAATTCATCTCGATTCTCAACCATAGCCTTATAAGCAATAGAATTAATTTTATTCTGACAGAAAGACTCAATTTCTCCCTTGGCTTCCATTACAGTTTGATCCATTTGCTTGTTGAACTGATCTGCAATCAATCCAATATTGCTACCAATATCCGTACTCAACCTAGATAACTTTCTTAAAATTTCTTCTTTATCTGATTTCGTCAAAGTCTTTTTGGAAGAAAATAATTCCGATACTTCAGCAATTAACTCCTTAGAGTTTTGCATTACATCATCTGTCTTTCCTTTAAATTCATTTGCAAACTGTTCTCTCTTACTTACGAAATCACATTCTGGAATCCTCCCATCCAATTCAGTATATCGAATAGTACACGGAATACCGCTGCCTTGACCAAATGATGTAATCGCTTCGGCAAATTGGTAATAGCTCATTTCTACTTTTGCAATTAAATCATTTCCATGAATGCTATCGCTATATAATCCACGGGTGATATCGGCATGTCTCAGTTCCATGGTAATCGTATTCCCATGTTCAATGCTACTTCCAAATAAAGAAGTTTTGCTACCAGAAGCTCTATTAAAAACAATGGTTCCGTATGCCGGATGAGTCGTTCTTTCACCAAACTGCGTTTGTTCTTTTTTATATTCGTTTTTCATGATATCACCTCTACAATTTCACTTTTTAAAATAACTATTCTATGTGCTCTTTATTTACGTATCGTACAAACCGCTCATCACATTCATCGGTTCCTTCATCCGGACAATCTCCATATAATGCCCGGCAGTCCGCACATTTGAAAATTTTGCTCAAATCTATCACTGGTTCAGCATAATTTTCCTGCCACTCCACCAGCATTTCCGCAAATGTATTGAATTTTTCCACTGACATTTTCTGAATCTGTTCGCATAAACTGCTCTTCATTGCATCCAGATTGGTCTTGGACTTCTTCTTTTCTCTGACTATTTCTTGCTTGCCGACAACATCAAGATAATAATCCTGGCATTCTTCAACTTCAAAGTCGTTTGTTTCGGGACGATCCCACTGATCTTGAGTAAGCCATCCACTCCCTATGACAAAATTTAGATCTCCATTTTCCGAAAGCCAGATGATATTTCCATCTTCAATAATCCTGTCTGAACTGGATTTTGTTACTGTATATAATTTTAATTTTTCCATAACGTATTACCTCAATATTATACTTTATACATCATCCATTGAATAACCGCTCTGGCATATTAATTCTCTCATAATGCCAATATCATAATTATTATTCTCCATGTCCGACAATATTCCTTCAACATCGCAACCTGTGAAAGTGTTTTTTGAGCAATCTTCAAACACATCCATTATTGCAATAAGCTTAATTTGCGCATCAAAAAATTCTTCCCAGTCATCTTCAAGACACTTCGTATCATCGGAAAGAATAAGTTCTATTTGCTCTAATGCCGCGCTGATATAATCACAAAAATGAATATCTCTGCCAAAATATCTTTCTTCTTTTCTCAGATATTTTTTCTGAAACAATTTTTCAATTGTGCGCAATTGCGTACGGCGTTCTTCATCTTTCAATTTCTGTTTAAGCGCCGCTATACTATCTTCTCCTACGATCAACACCTTATTGCCTGCTTTGGTAAAGAAGCATGATTCGTTATGCCGACAGTCTTCAATAAGTTTCTCAGACATATAGCTAGTATAAAAATATCTCATATAATCATCTAGTTGTTCCATTTTGTATTTCCGTTTCTAGATATTCTCTTAAAATCTGAATTTCTAATACACTATATTAGTTTCTTCGGTAATTTTGTTTATCAAATGTTCAAGCTCATCATATTTACCCAATAAATATTTCAGTTCTTCAACGGTAATTTCTCTTTGTAATCTGCTATTTTCCTTTTCGTAGATGCAAGTTTTACCATCACTACAAAAAGTCACATTCACACCAAACGTGGTATTATAAATGTTACTCTTTTCTCTAAAATTCCTTTTGAGAATTGAATATTCATCATGCTCAAGAAAATATCTTTTCTCTTCGTTTTCGCATTTCTTTAACTGACGATGAAACGCTTCGTCGATATATTCTTCATATAAATCATAATCTCCCTTATTAATTATCGTCTTGATATTTCTTTCAGGAGATAAACGGATTCTTCCAATTTCAAAATTGTTATCAAGAACTCCTCTTAAATCATTTTTTCTGATCCAAGCCTTAAAAGAATTGTCCTTTATATTGCCATATTGAGTTTTTGGTAAAGAATCTGCATCTTCTGCAAATTTATCTGCTAGTGCCAACACATAGCTCAATTTCCCATCTTGCATTTTATCAACAAAGTCGATTTTTTCTTCCATCGATAATGTATTTTCGCAATCATATATTTTTTCGTCGCCGATAAATACGCCACCCTTTTGATTATATAACCTCAAATCTTCTAATTTCCATTCAAACACTTTATCACCTCATATCAAATATCATCTTGACACAGTTTTGCTAACCAATTATCCATATTTCGTTCGTTGAAATAATCAACGAGAAATTCTTTCTGTCTATTAGTGATTCTCTGTTTACGATCCCTTGTAATAGAAAAATTATATCCATGTGGGTTATGAAGCAAGATAAATCCCATTTTACATAATTTGTCGCCAGGGTCTTCATTGTATTTTAATTCAATATTTCCTTCTCTATATTCATTTAATAAATATTGGTAAGCCCATGCTTGATGTTTTACAAATTCGACAGAATGAAATGTACCATTTGGAGCAAGCCACCCATAATTTTCTTCTTGACTTTCTACATTTTTATCTGCAAGATTACAATCAATAATTTTATTGTCTATAATCTTTTTTCTACCTCTGATAACTTCTCACGCATCAGAAGCACATTGATCTAAATATTTACCCAATATTATTACATCTCTATTCCAACGAAACAATTATTTTATGTTATATCCATATATCCATTTTGGCATTAATTTACTGTCATATAAATTACGAAGACCAATAGGGAACCTATCTAAAATCTTTCTCCATCTCTCTGCGGTTGTCATAATATTTTTTTCTCCTTTTAACCAACCAACGGTAAAATGCCATATCCTCCATCAATCATTGAGATTGCTTCTTCTAATGACTCTGCTTCGCAACAATCCCAATTACACAATCCATCATAATCATCTAATAAAATCACAGCTTCTACAATATTTCTCGTTGTGAACTTATCGAGATAATCATTGGTTTTGTTTTTCATTTCATATAACAAACTTTTCCCAGAAACTTCCGGCAACTTTTTATGATGCAATTCAGCCAATTTATCCATCGCATCATAAATACTAATTTTATTTCGCTCTACTAGATATTTGTCATCTTCCTTTTCGTAATCTTCATTATAGCCTTTATTAATTCTACTAATCCAAAAATCGTTGCTATCCATGCAAACATAGACCCCTTCAAACATATCATCAATTTCCGGATAATTTACAAGTTGTTCATTTGTAAGCATTGTTTTTACCAATTTGGTTGCGTTATAATATGTAGCAAATTTCATTTAATCACCTTCAAACTATTCTTTCATCTCTTTGTGATTTGCTCTACACTTTACTATCCTCTTAGCATTAATAGATAATTGTTCTCCGTAAACAGGGCGTACCATGGGTAAATAACTCTGAATAACCTTTGGAGAATATCCTATTTTTTTTGCTATTTCTTCTACACTTTTTTCGTTTTCACGCAGTTTCAAAATTTGTGCGTGAACATCACTCAAGACATATCCGTTGCTTGCTAATATTTTTGTAATCCTAAAACGACTGTATTTGGAATTTTTCATTACCGCCGTAACATTACCATACGTTTTATAAAGACTTATAATATCCGTTTCTGTTTTTGTCATAAAATCTTCCTATCTATTCTCTATAATCTCTTTAGCAGATTCACTTGTCAGCATAACCAATTCCCGCTTGTGTATATCCCTATACATTTTTGTCACTTCTTCAAGTGTTCCACCTGCTGCAATCAATGCTTCCATATCTCCGTCGGATTCTTCAAAACCAGTGACCGATTTGCGAAGATAAAACATTTCTTCTGGCTTAATTTCCTTCAGCACATCATAGCGAATAGTCTCCGCCCAGGAAATTTGTTTCTCTGTGCCGGACAGTGTTGGCAGATTATTGTCCTTTGCATACTCTAAAGCATGACGTAAGTGATTTGCCATTTCCGCCTTTTTATAGCACTCTGGACAGGTATCAATATTCTGCTCCGCCCACTGCTCCCATCTCTCAGCGTCGGCACGTTTGAAAAACTGTTTCGTAGTTCTAAACTCGTTACCACATTCAACACAGATCTTGCGCACTTCACCTCTTGCCATAATCACACCTCTTTTCTCTAGTCCAACCAATTCGGAACAAAAATTTCATAATTTCTATTTTCCGTGTCGTAAAACCTTGTCTTCATTCGATATATAGTTATCATATCGGAATTATCTGGTTCACAACCATTGTTATAAACAATATATGTCGCAGCTTCTTCACAATAATCTTTGACCTGTTTGTAAGACATTTCTCTGATACCACGAATTTCATCATCAACATTTTCTTCCAATGGAATACTAAGATCTACGTCTTGCGCATAACCACCTGTATAGATAACTCCATTCTGCTTTCCAGTCTCTTCATATATATCTTTGAAAAATCTCATAGCCGTACATCCGATTTAGCGTTCATATTCCGTTTCCGACTTATGATAACTCAAATTATTTCCATTCAGTCCCGGACAGTTTTGAATTGCTTCGTATTCTTCTTTGGTGATTACCACTCCTGGATCATCTCTTCTCGTATCATAAGGATTTACTTTGATAACATATGTCAAATCCTGTCCAGGATAAATGTCTGTATATAAATCATAAAAATACCACTTCCGGTATTCTATAGTTCCATCCTTTTTAATAGTCTGTCTGACTTTGGCAACTGCTTTACCAGTATTCAAATCAACCGTCAAAGGATTCTTTGTTCTTTTATTGCGCTGCACTGCATATCTATATCTAGTTGGCTTTGAATATGCCGCCTGTGCAGCTGCATTGTTCAATTCCTGTGTTCGACTGTAAACGATTCTTCCAGTAAGAGTTTCTACATTTCCATTAGCAAAAGGAGTGATAATTTCATCGCTGCCAACTAATCTCCATTTGCAAAGTCTATCAATATAGTATCTAACACCGTTAGGCAAGGTGTCTACTTGTTTCTTCCAGTAAGAATCTTCTGCCGCACATTTTACTCCGCTACCTGCTCCAAATAATAAAGTCAAAGCCCCTAAAAGTCCCATAACCATACCCCTTTCTTTCTATTATACCATACATCTGTTCTATTTCCTAATGTTTATTTTTCTCTCTAAATTTTCTGGTGGCTTCCCAGTCGGTAAAGAAACCTTTGTTCATCAACTGCCGAATTTCACTGTCCGGCAAGCATTTGTAATATTTGTAGTATTTCAGTTTCTCCCAGTCAAGGATTCCGACTGATCTATTTTTCTTGCAATAGTCGTACCATTTGTAAATTGCAATAGCTGCAACAACCAATAAGATTTCCATATGTATTCCTCCTAGAATATTGCGTGAAAACTCGTCCACATGACTACCAAAATTGCAGTTCCAGCAATGAAACTTCCAAGTGCTGTCAGCGCATAAACTCTTGCGTACAGCAGTCCTTTCTTTTTGTCCGACCGTCTTAAATTCACTTTGACAGCATCTATGCACCACAAACAAACAAGAAACTCTATAATAGCTGGAATAACCATACTCCACACCTCTCTTTAGCTTAATAATCTTCTATATTCTGCCCGAATCCTATCTTCAAGCTCTTTCCGGGCAAATTCACTGCTCTTACGAAATCCGTTTTTCATCGCCAATTTTTGCAGCTTTTCGTAATCTTCACTGAGCAAAGCTATAGTGATTTCCTTCATTTTGTACTCTCCTTTTCTCGATAGCCCACAAAGCTAAAGCAATTTGTGTTCTTGTTTCGCCTAATTTAGCATACAGTTCCAAAATTGACCGATTACCTGCTTCAATTTCTTTGAGCAGTTCCATATCTTCCTCGTCTAACTCAAATCCGTTCATTTCGCTTCATCTCCTTCCGGAATCTCTAAGTCCTCACAAGGTATATCCATTCCACATTCTTCTGCCAGTTCTTCAATCCACTCTTGCGGAATATATGAACCATATCCCGCATTCGGAAACTTCTTCTTCAAAATAAGCTCTGCCATTCTTTTTAATGTATCTGGCGTATCCACACCAATCTTTGCAGCTTCCACAAGAATAGCTGCTTCCGATTCTGTGATTTCTGCTTCCATAGTAATTCGTGTTTTTAATTTCATTTTAATAACCTCTCTTTCGCTCTTATATTATTCTCCAAATAAAAAACAGACAGTAACATTTGACCGCTACTGTCCGTGTATATTAACTACTTCTTTTGACCTGAGAAGTATAGAACAGGTTCCACGCATATACAGCGTGGATGTGATTGGTTACTGATTGATTTTAGGTGTTGTTTGCTGAAACATATCTGTCGGTGAGACATTATATGCTTCACACATTGCACAAAATGTTTTAATGACATTTTCCCATTCGCTTTCCTTGACCCACTGGATGAATGGACTGCCACCTCGCTGTTTTAAAGCAATTCCATATTTGTACTGCAAATTCTTATAAAGCTCATTCCAAACATTCGGGAATTTGATTCCGGTAACTGCTGCGAGTTTTCTTACACCTGCATTCAGTTTGCTTCTATCAGACCACTCTAAAATCTGACCAGCCAAACCTTTGTTGTCTTTTTCCAACTTTGCAATGTGTCTGTTTTTAAAAGCAATAAGGTTTGTTGTTGCAATGGCAACTTCGTTTGCATCACCACTCGCAACAGCCATTCCAACTTTCAACATTAATTTCTGTTCCTCATTGATATCTGCCGTTTTGACTTCCGGTGCAGCCTTCTCAATTGTATTAAGCAACTGATTTCTAACTTCTTTTGCAACCTTTGATTTTCTTAGCAGCATTCCAATACGCAACACAGCTCTCTTACTAAAAACCTTTAATCCTCTGTTATTGATTTTAACAATCTGACCATCTGAGAAAATGTACGTAACGGAAGTTTGATTTGCTTTAACGGATGTCTTGTCCCGCAAGACATCCGTATAAAAGTTCTTTGGAAGTATTTTTGTTCCGTCTTCATCAATTTCTTCTCGGTTCTGAGTATAAACATCTTTTATTCTTTGTTCACTCACTTCATAATACTCAGCAATCTGTCCAAGAGATATCATTTCCGTTTCAGGTAATAAAATTAGCTTCTTTACAGTTTCAAGAATATTGAAACGCTCTACCAGTTGACATCTCAAAGCTTTATTGGTGATGATATTATCCTGTTCTAATTCTTTTCTACTTATTCTCATAGCATTATTTCCTTTCATAGAAAACTTGTTAATAGTGTTCTATGTTTTATTCTCCATTTGTCCGCACACTATCGAAAGTATTTCAACTTCATCACGGCGGCTTTTCTGGTAGCCAACCTGTCTATGAAATTATCAAGGTACAAAATCTTTTCGGAAAATTGACTTGAAATAAGTCCAGAAATAAGATATGATAACTAATGACTGGAACTTCGGTTTCAAGTTGTCTAAGAGTAGGTTGTCGCTTTGGTCGGTTGAGAACCTGCTCTTTTTATTTTCCATTGTAAAAATACTGCATTTCCAGTTTAAAGTTTCCGTCAATATAACCTTGCATGAATCTTTCCAATACTATGTTGATTGGAATTTTTTCTTCTTTGCATTTCGCTCTAAACTGCTCTAGTATTTCCGCATCAATGGAAGTATTAAACGCTTTCTTCATGTTTGATGCCTCCTTTGATATTGTTAGTTTATCATATCATGTTGTTAAAGTCAATATAATTTCTGCATTTTATCAATAGAAATCGAGTGGCAACCTGTTACAGCTACCACTCGTCAAATCAAACTCCGAATAATTCCTTATTAATTCTTGCTCCATATTTTCTGTTTTTCATTCCAGAAATACTTCGCTTTGCCGTATTCAATTCTTTCCGCACTAAATGAGCAGACTGCAAATATTTTATTTGTTCCAATTCGTCTTTCATTTCTCTGCGCTTAATCCGGCTATCATGCAACATTTTATAGATTTTATATCCCTGTGCTGCATTCAAATTATAAAATTCTGCTGCATGTTCAATATCTACGATTTCCAATTCTACATTATGTATTTCTTGTAACAAATATAAGCGCCGTGAATCCAATTCTTCCGATAATGCAAGTAACTCTTCCATTTTTTCTGGAATGGTGTATGGTAAATTTTCCTTATGTGATATACCAGAAATTTGATGTTCCTGTTGAACCACATATTTGACCGCAAAATTATATCCTTTGAATTGCTTAGGCATGCTTCTCGCATAATTATTAGCCTTTACAATCTTGTCCCACTTTTTAGCTTCTTCGATATTGTCAGCAACATAATATATCATTTTAATTGGATCATGTGCTATATATTGTTCTTTATCATTGCAGATAACATATGCCACTGTTTCTCACATCCTTATATTATTTTCTTGAAAACTAGATTTTATGTTTCCATCAATCGCAAATCTGTGACTGTTACTCAACCTTGCTCACATACTCCAGTGTTGCACTCTGCACTGTAGCAGCGCTTTCCTTAACGTATGTACCGTTTCCATCAGATTTCCAGCCGGAACGCACCATATATTTGTCCAAATCTTTATATTCTCGCTCCGAATCGCACTCATACACTTTAGTCGTTTTGATACTTTCTCCAACTTCTTCTGGATTATTCCATGCAAAACTTTCCTCAATCGTATGTTTTATCAATCTAATCATGCTGATTTCCTCCGCTTGTAAAAATACCTATCTCCATATGCTACTGCATCATCATCGTCATATACAATATTTGTCGTATAATTGGTAATATTATAACCATTCTCTTCTTGCCATTCTCTAAATAATTTGATGGCTCCAAATTTTTCTTCATCGCAAAATTGGATGCTGCCAAATCCGTCAATGGCTTCATCGTATCTAAATTCATAAGTTTTAATTTTTTTCATAACCCCACCTACATTTCTTTCATTTTCGCCTGAATTAATTTCTCCGTTGCATCATATGAAGTATCAATTCCAAAGAAATTTAACCATCGGGCAGCCTCTTCGCATTCTCCCTCATGCCACATTTCACTCTGACTTCCATGCTTGGCTTTTCTTGCTTTGCATTTTGTAAGAATATACCTATCAAACATTTCCTGTAACTTCTCTTCCGTAATCACTTTACTCATAATCCATTACCTCCTAAAAGTTATACTCCGGAAACACCAGATCCATCCCGAATCCGTTCATGTACATCATATGGTCACACACTCCTTCAACATCCACAATAATATGATTCTCGTAAGTTTCCTTTACAATCCCTTTATCGAATTTTCCATTATCTGGATTTTTACATCTCACATGCTGTCCAACTTTGAACAACTTCCGTAAATCTGACATAATAATATTCTCCTTTTTCAAAATAAAAAGACCGTAAGGCTTATTCTTACGGTCTATAATTCTCTATTTGGTTTCTCGTTTTCTTTTCTGTCTACAACTCCAACATCTGCGTGGTGGAGTCATTCCACGTTCAACATACCAATGTACTTCCGTATGCTTCTGCCAGAAATATTTTCCGCATTCTTTGCACTGCACCACATCATCTAAACAACTTTTGTTATATTGTGTTACCGCTTTATCTGCTGAATATTTATCGCAAAACCAACCTGTCGTGCTATCATGTATACCTGCGTCATAATGTACTTCTGTTGCATTATCGTCAGCAACAAACTTCTTTCCGTCAAACCAAATTCTATAACCTAATGCAGCCATAATATCACCCTCTTTTTTCTATTAAAATTTCCGATTTATCCTTCTAAATCTCAACTCGACTACATAACTCTTTCAGAGCAGCTTTTATATTTTCAAAATTCCCCTGATCCAGTTCAGCAACTAAGCTCTGCATAGTCTCGTCTCTGTATTCCTCATCGTCGTATCCATCTGAGATACAATCAATGATTCTTTTGGCTAAGGCTTCGTTTTCTTTTAACAACTCTTCCATAATAATTTCCTTTCTGAAATCATACTACGCTTCAACCTTAGATACCTTGTAGCCGCGCCGCTCTAATTCCTGAATAAGATCATCATCTGTATAATATACATCTCCGTCAATCTCGTCCCACTTCTGCGTTTCTTGATTAAAAACAAATTTCCAAAAACAATCATCATCACCGGAGTAATCAATGTCACCCTCCGTAATATAAGGAGTCAAGAAATTCAAAATTTCCATAATATCTTCTTCGTAGTAATTTTCCATGTCTGTAATTTGGATTCCATTCTCAGAAAGTTCACATTCGATACAAAAAGCGTTTTCTAATAATGGCTCCATCTGATCTAATACATTATCAGGATCAACACCAGGCTTTAAAACTACTTCTCCGCTTCCGTATGCACAATATCCCATAAATTTTCCTCACTTTCTATTCATCATCAGAACAATCCATTCCAATGACCGAATGGATCTTTTCTGGCCGTAATTTCTGTCCAATTTCTTCTCTGAATAATTTCTCTGCTTCTTCTACGTTTTTTACATTGTAAACTTTGCTGCACGATGCAGTTACCAACATTTTCATAGATATCCGCCTTTCCACATTTGGAAATCTACGTTTCATTCTATCTTTTATTTAATGAGAAACTTTTGATAAAACACTTCTAACTCTTCTTCTGGCATTTGCTCATATGCTTCATCCATTGCATTGTCTATAGTATCTTTACTCCAATCATAATCAATTTCATATCCAAGAAATTCTTCAATGTAATCAGTTCCCCAATTAAACAATTCCTTTTTTAATTCTTCAAATCTTTTATTCATGTTACTCACCATTTTCCTTTCCCTGAAATCATCGTTTCATTAACTGTGTAGCCACCCATCTTTTTGCACTTATAAGTGACTTACATTCAACTAGTTCTATAAAACCTCCATAATTAACTTCTACTCCAAAATAATCACCCATATCATTGATCCAACAATATTTTCCGTATTTTGGATGATTAATTTCTGAAGACCACTGAGTTGGATTTCCATCTTCATCATCACATTCATGTACTATATTCCAATTTAATTTTGACATTTTTATACCTTTCTTATTAAGAAAACAATCGTTTCATATTCACAATGGTTTACTAATATTACCACTGTTCCAAATTGCAATAACAGTTTTTTCAAGCTCTGGTGCTAATAGTGGATTTGTACAATATCTTTGTACATATGCTCCACATTTACATTGAGCGACACAATGATCTTGATTATTGAATCTGTTATATACAATTTCAACTTCTGTCTCGCCACAATATTTACATGGATTTAATTTTACTTTATGTTTTTCTGTATGTGACTTCATACAAATTCCTCCATTCTAAAAACCTTGAAAATCTTGTTTTATCGTTCTTTATTAACTATAACTCTATACTCATTTCCATCATCATCTTTCACAATAAAGGAATTTCCATTCCCTGTCCAACTATGGAATTTCAAACTTAGATCAAAATCCCTATCATCAAACAACACCCATTTGATATCTTCCGCAATTTGAGATGTGTTATCATCCTTAATTGGTGACGACTCTTCCATAAGCTTTTCCTTATAGTAATCGATGTGTTTTTTATATTCTTTGACTGAATCATGTATTCCGCTTAAATAACTTTTGAATGCATTTCCACCATTATCATATATTATTAAGTCGATCCCTTTCTGTCCATTGTACAAATTATAAGTTTTCGTTATAGCTTTTAAGCCCGAATCTCCTAATTCTTGCGCAACTTTATTAGCATATTCTAATACTTCGTTCCATTCTCTTAATTTTAACACAACCTATTCCTCCGCTTCTTTGACTTCAAAGGTACAATCAACATTTGCATCGCATAATGCTTCATCGATCGTATTTTCCAAATATCCGAGTTCCGTGTTGTCATACACTTCGATCTCTACAATATATTTCTGCATTTCTATTCCATTCCTTTCAGATAATCTTCAAAATATTTCTTCGCACGGTCAAAAAACTCATTGATATCGCCGTGAATCCGATACCACAAACCGTCACTGCCGCCGTTTGTCTCGTACTCCATGATAACTTTTTTGCCAATATATTTCCGGTCAATTTTCTCAAAGCATGTTTCCTTTAAATACTCTGTTGCAATATTATGATTCTCTTCTGTCCGTAAATCCAGAATATAAGCTGTTTCAGTATCCAATCCAACACCATCACATAAAGCCCAGGTCGGGATTGGTTTGCAAATTTCACGAAACTTATTTTCCAGTTCTTTTGTCATGGTTATTTCCATCCGTTTAGCAAATTCCATTCGCTTTAAATTCTTTTAATAATCCGTATCTTCTGCCTAATTTCGCAAAGTAATTTCCATAATAAACAAGATCGCTATATGAATAGTCCTGATTTCCGAAATCCTGCTGCCATTCAATAGCTTCGTTCTGGACTTCTTTCTTTCTCTTTTGATAATTGCTCATGATATCAACCATCCTTTTCTACAAGCGTAATTTCCTCAATGTTTTTAATTCTTGAACGCTTTATTGCATCTTCCGGAGTATTGGCTTTCACAATCTTATAAGTATACGATCCAAGTCTTTTGCTATAATAGTCAATTCTGTAGTTGTTCATAATTCATACCAACCTTTCTATTGATGAAATCGCTATTTAATAAACTACATAAGAAACGCATAACATGCTGCGATGCTACAGCAGATAGCAAATCCACCCACTGACATCATCTCAACACCCAATTTGCGTAACACATAACCAGTTACTGTTCCAACTGCAATGGTAAATAAGTCTCTAATCATTTTACATCATCCTCATAATCAATCTCAAACTCATAACAAAACAGCAATTTTGCATTTTCAGAAAGGGCTTCTGCCGCTTTTGACTTAATGGCTGCCATTGCCGTCATACCTTCTATCTCGCTCATAAATTTATCCGCAACACTCTGATCCAGATCTTCCATGTAGAAATACGCGTCCTTGTTCTTCGCTTTGCTGCCGAATAACTCTTCCTGGCATTCTGGACAATATCCAGTCTTTGCAAATTCCCGACCGAATTTATCAAAGGATTTTAATTTGTCCTGGACTTTTCCGCCGTAGACAATGTATTTGTCATATTCTTTTCGCTGCTCATTAGTTACTTTCATATATGTTACTTTCCCGCACATCGGACAATTCTTTTCGATTAATTTCATAGTTATTTCCTCCTATAAACACTCCGCAAAGATTTTTGCTATCATTTTCTTGTTTCTGTATATTCTCTGTTTACGTGACCGCTTGTCATATACCGACATATTGATTTCCTTCGTAAACGGATTCTGACACAAGCCGATCTGCTTTTCAGAATCATCCCTAAGCATAATATCAATCATACTATTTCCTTTCGTTCTAATTAGTTATCCGGTTCATAATCTTCCAACAATTCATTGAGATTTTTTCGTTTCCATCTGTGCAAGCACCTGTCTCCGAGAAGATTTTTGACTCCGTTATTCCAGTGCATAAACTGTCTTACGGAGTTATGATAATGACCATCATTGTGAATTTCGATTTTCTTGTTTGGATTTCTTTTATTTTTATAAATTTTTATTGTTGTCATATGGATTTTCTCCGTTTACTAAATTCTTAGTTTCTTTGTATTTTAAAAATCTACATATTCTGCTTTAATGGAGCGCTGTTGTTTGTTACATTCCCAAGTGCGAATAAACTCTTTTGCTTTACCTATTTTATTTTTATCTTTGACGGTCACTGTTAGCTGGTTTCGTAAACTGTTTTTATATAATTTTTGTCTATAGCTACATTTTTTGCAATTACAAATTGCATGTAATTCTATTAGTTTGTTTTCAGGTTTCACAATTCCATGTCTGTAACACACTCTATCAAATAAAAACTCTCCCATTATTATTTTTCCTTTCCAAATGAAACACGTATTTCTATTCTTCATCATAAAACACCATTGGAAAAGCAAATTTTTTAAAATGGTGTTTTTTAATCCACTCATGTGCTTCTTCGCTTGTTTCAAATCCACTTTTAACACATGTATCTCCATTATCATTTAACCACTCAACTCTATACATAAATTCTCCTTGCCCAATAAAATGTTGCTTTAATTGAGTTACACTCTTTTATTCCACATTTCAACAACCGTTCCTTCCTGTTGCGCCCAACCTGGATCAATCATTGCCATACAACCAGTACAAAAGATTCTAAATCTTTCCCCGACTTCCCTCTGGTATTTGTCAACAACAATTTCCTTTCCACCGCAAAAAGGACAAGGTTTTACTTCATTTTCTTTACATTTTATTAATTCACCAGGTGTCCAATCATTCATCTTTTCTTCTCCCCTTTCTACGCTACCATAGCTGCCAAATAACGCTTTACGTTATCCGCATTGACAAGCAATCCCTCTGCATTCATACTTGCGCCCAAATTGATGATCGAATCATCGTAATATAACTTGTAACTGTTATGTCCTAAATCGTAAAAAATATCAGTCCAAACACTTCCGTCTGCCTTATCAAACATGAGGAAAGCGTACCATGGGCTAAAGCAACCGCCCCTATTTGCTTCCTTGTAGTCCTTTAATGCCTTTCTAAGTCCTTTAATTTTCCGCATTGTGTTTTCCTCCCTCTGCAATTTTTCCGATATAGTCAATTAAACTCTGCACGACTTCCGCTTCTGTCATTCTATTAGCTTCTGCAAAGCGTGAGATTTCGCTTGCATCTGCGTCAAACACTGTTATTTTCTCCATTTTGATCTCCTTTCTATGAGATGTTTAAGAAAAAGGCTTGCATCCTATGACAGATACAAGCCCTAAGTTCAATAAGCTATTGCAGTGTTTTCCGCTTCTTCTGTATAATACAGATCAAACATGTGCCAATATAATTCCGTGCGCCATTTCTCGCTATGACTTTTTACTGGCAAGCCGCTATAGTATCCGTAAATATCGGCTTTGTATGCTGCATATCGGTATCCGGTGACACAAATAACACTATATATCGGCTTTCCTGTTTTCTCATTGCAGATTGTATAGGTTTCAGATTCCAAATCTATACAATATTTAAGACCGTCTTTTCCGATTACTGGCGCACACATGCAAAAGTTTTCCAACCGTGTCAAGCCAAAACGATCATTGTTTGCCGACATGATAGCATTATTGACTACCTCTTCCGGCAAGTCCGATTTTGCCAGCATAGAAGCATCCAGAAAGACCGTTACACGCTTTTCTTTATGTTCCGGCATCTTATGAGCTTTTCTAAATACTGCCGCTGATTTCATTACATACTCATAACCATTACTTTTCATTCTCTTTTCCCTCCTTAATCTTCTGCCATTCTCTTTCCAATGCTTCCATTTCGTGTCGTGTCCGCATTTCCTTTAAATGCCTTGCTGCGATTCCGGGCAAAACCGATGATACAAAAAACGCAAGCCCCCAAAAAAACCAATCTTCCATTTTCTTTCCCCCTTTTCTAAACATGGTTACATCTATACCGCCAATGCGCCAACATTAACGGCATAGTCTAATCACGTTCCAAATATCATAGCGTGTGCTTATGTAAAATGTTTCCTTTTGGCTTGCAACGAGTCACGCGCAACAATTTAATCCGTGTTTTTAAACTCGCACGGAACCAAAAGCAATATGTATTAGTTGACTTTTGCCCTAATTGCTTTTGCTTTTGTGGCTTTCTCCTTGCGCTTTGCTTCCAATGGGCTTTCCATTACATAACGCACGATTCCAGATAAGCGGTCAAACGCTTGCGCCTGGGTTAAGTCAATCAGATTATCAACAAAAAATTCCGTTCCGCTGCATTCCCTTAAAAGGATTTCTTCCATTTCTTTCTCACGTCCGGCATAGTAGGAATACAAGGAATGAAAGACACGGATAAATTTAGCGGTGTAGGCTTTACCGTTATAGGTATCTGCATATCCGTTCCATTGCAATTTCGTAATTAATCCAACAATAGAATCAATCAATCCGGTTCCGTTCAAGCGAATACTTTTAATTCCGTCCGAAATCGGCGTAAAGATTCCGACTTGCCGTTCAATCGGATCACCCTTTACCGCCACGTTGTAACGGTTACAGATATCCTTTAAGGCAATATAGTTTTCATCGCCGGATTCAATCGCCGCTCTATAATAGTCACACTGCGCCATTTTCCGGCGGTTCTTACTCTGGCTTAAAAATAATTTAATTGCATCTTCTAAGGAGCACTCAATGAGGTCGCAAACGATATTCTTAAAACCTGCTTTTGCTGTTCCAACTACACGATGCATTCCGTCAATGCAAATCAGAATGCTATTGTAATAAAGGATCTTAGGCGCTTCCCATACAAGCGGATTATATTCAGTTCCGATTTTTAAGGCTGCGCCCATGTCGCATGTACGCTGCCATTCTGGAATGTGAATATAAAGAGGATTTACATACATAGTGACTTTATCGCCTACCGTGTGATTTCCTTTGTAAGACTCAACGATATTTTCTACTAACTTTGTTTCTACCAGACCCACAAAACCCTCTTTTTCTCGCATTGCCTGTAATTCCTTTTCTACCTCAATAGCGGTGTATCTCTTTTTCATGCACATAACTATTCTCCTTTTTTGATATGTATTTTTTGAATTAAAAAGCGGACTACTCAATGCAATCCGCTTATTTGACCTGTGATTTATAAACGCCTGTAAATGTAATGATAATGAGACATTGTGCCGATACCCTCAACCGTCATAGCGTTGAATTTTTCGCAAATGGCTTTTAATTCTTCCTGTTTTTCCGCTGCTTCCGCTTCCAGTTTTCGGATCTCTACAATGGCTTCCGGAATATTCTCGACATAATCTTTTTTGATGTAATATAATTCCAGATCTGAAAAATCCAACGGCTGAATTTTATTATCAACACACATCTGTGTGTGCGTTCCGTTTTCGTATTTTGTGCCACATACAAAGCCATAGCTTGTATTACGCAAATTTGCATCTAATGGAGTAACACAAAAACCATTGTCAATATAAAAAGAGCAGTTACAACGCTCTTTTATTTCATTGCGAATCTTGTCTTTTGTCTTTGGTCCATATACTTTACCAGCATATTTATTCCAGACTTCCAGAATCACCGGAACAAATTTGTTGAACGCTGCAATTTTTGCATTGTTGCGCAAGTAAAGCATAGTTAAATCCATGTCTTTAATCTGTAAGTTTAAGTCACTTAAACGCTGTATAGTTCCGTTTTTCTCCAATTTTTCACGGAATGAAAGACCTTTTAACGGTTCTGAAAGCGTTTCGATTTCCTTGTCTGCCGCCTGTTTTTTCTCATAAGTTGCGCTGATCTCTGCTAAAATTTCTGCATATTTTTTCATGTTTTTAATCTCCTTTTTATGTATTTTTGTAAAGAAAAAAGCGGAAAATTTGCTTGAAATGATCCGCTTTATGGTCTGTTTACAGGTTCTTTTTGATCTCATGATAAAGCAAATAAGAAATAAGATCCTCCGCTTGAGATTCGCCATAACCTTTGCTTTCCTCTTCTGTCTCTTCTAAAATTTTCGCTAAATCATCAATGGCAGAACGGTTATAGTAATAACACGTATCTAAGATTGACGGTAAACCGCTGCACCAGTCAATAAAGCGTTCCCGCTCTGTCATAGTAGCATATGCGCCAACAGGGGCTTTTTCTGCCTTAAAAGTGTTATAAATTGCGTTACAAGCGGCTTTAATGTCGTTTGTGTTTTCCAGTGCTGCAAACTCCTCTGAATTGCAAGGATCAAAGTTAGCAAGGATATATTTTTTTACATTCTCATGTACTTTTTTGCTGTTTGTCTTTAACATATTTTCTTTCCTTTCCTTATTAAAAAGGGGCAACTTTACCGCCGCCCCATGATTGTCTATGTATTTTACTTTTCAAAGTAATATCCGCTACCGTCAACCGTGTATAACATCAAACCGGTTTCGGTTGATTCCCAACCGTTGACCGTTTCCATGTTGAGATAGTTTGATGTTGGGTTTTCTCTGCCAATAAAAAAAGCGACTACTAGAGCCGCAAGGATAATAGCTATATTCATTTTCATTACGCTTGCACCTCCTCAAATACACCGCTTCCAATCATATCCATAAACCATATTGGAAAGCTAGGATATTCTTTCTTGTCTGCCAAATCTCTATATACTTCTTGCATCTGGCAAAAAGAAAAGATACGACATTTAAGCGGCTGCTCATAGGTGATGAACCTTTTATCTGTTTTCACTGTGTTTACCGCCTTTCATGATTTCTTGTGCTACTCTCATCATATAGCCGCCAGACAGACAGCAAATGCAAACTAAAAACATACTCATAATATGTATACTCCTTTCTTACACGGTCGGCACTGGAACAAGAACGTCATAGCCGCTATGGCTGTTCCAGTATTTAACACCCTCATCACGCGTATTGAAAATCTGAGTTACCATACCTAAGCCTAACAAGTACCATTTCATAAAGCCCACGCTCCTTTTTCTTTCTCTTTTTATTAACCATTCATGCAAGCAACATTAAGCAATTCAGACATTTCTGAACTCTTTCACGCTCCATTACTTACCCTTGCGGACTTTCCTTTTGCGTGTCGGAAACAATCGTCTATCGTTGCCGCCGAAAATCTAGGACAGGGAAGCATATCTTTCTTACTCTTTTCTACTACTTGCAACCGCCTGGGATTTACGCTTTTGCCCGAAAAGAAGCAAGAACCTTTTGCATATACCTAGAAAAGCTTTTTGCTTGCATTGTAAAGCTAATAAAAAGGGACTTTTTCAAGCCCCTTTAAAATATTAGTCCGTTCAATGCTGTTGTGTGCTACCACACTTTTTTATACTAACCTTTGCGCTTTGCACGTTTTTGCTAGTGGAATCGGCTTTGTTATCGCTGCCCGTCACAGCATCTATTTTTATGAGCGATCGACTTCAAAAGTGTGTCAACCGGAATCAATATTTACTTTGTATCGTTAAGGGAATCACGTTGCCGATTGACAACCTTTTAGAAATTTGATATACTCAACTTGCTAGGGCGGTATATCATTTTTCTAATGATTCCGTTTTGAATTGGCGGCTATTTGATGTAGCTGCCTTTTCTTTTGCAAAGACTTCGAAACTTGCAAGGACTTAATATTGTGTTGCCTTGTTTTTCTTTCTTTATCTTATGGCTTTATTATAAACCATTTTGGTTTATTTGTCAACTGTTTTGTTACCTTTTTTGGTTATTTTTTAATTTTTTTGACAGTAAAAAGCGAATATGTTAGAATAAAAAACAAGAAAGTGAGTGATTGCAATATGATTTATACGGACAATGAAACACTTATATCAGAGCTGAAAAGGATACAAAAAGAAAACGGTTGGACTGGTAAACAGATAGCGGAAAAATTAGAAATGTCACCACAATTATATCAAAAGTTGATTAATAAGAAACAATTTGGTTTTGCAGATCTGAAAAGGATATGTGATGTTATGGATTATGATGTTATTATTCACATAGTGCCAAAGGATCAAAAGGACTGATCGACATACTACCAGATTATAAAGAGATGCTAAGCTATGGGTAAAGGACACGGCAAAAAGTACGCACATAAAGCAATCGAGGAAAAATTGAGCAGAGATAATATTGAGTGACAATTTAGTTTGTTTTGTATGTTGCCGCGGCAAATTGGATAGTTGTGTTTGGTGTTATGACAATTTGTACATGATAAAGTGGGTGTCAGGTGGGAAAAATATAGGACATATCGTAACAAAGTGGGTGAGTGTGCGTGAAAACGGTAAAAATATTGGTGAAGTGGGAGAAATAGGTGGGAAATTTATAGGACAGCTTGAAACTAGAACGCATACTAGAACGTATTCTAGTTTTGCGAACCTAAACATAACTTTATGTTATGCAGCGTATAACAACGTATAACATAGTGTTATACACCGCTTTATATAGTGTCGAATACCATAATACCTAAAGTTGACTTTACCCTATGACAATTACCAGATCATGCAGCACCGCAAGAAAGTCTGATTTCATGTATGCTTGTCTACTGATCTCGCACCGGAGAAGCTACGGTAAAATGGGAAAATACCGTGTATTTACAAGGGTTTTAATGGTCAGCGGCCTATCAATACTATACTATTGATAGATACCAAAAAACAGATCTCCCACCGGATACCGCCCCACCTGGACACGGGGGCATGGTTTACATTTCCAGACCAGTCCGGCGGCGATAAAAAGAGCTTATCTGTTCCACTCCCACCCTACTTCCAATTTTCGACCACCTAATTCCCCAAAATAAGTTCGAGAATGAGTTCGTAAACCCTTAGTATTTCCTTGCTTTTTCGACATTCCAACTCACCAAAAATGACTGAAAATTCTAAAAATCAGCTTAAAACCCAGTAAAAACAAGGATCTCACGAACTCGGTCAAAATTTTTTAAAATCTTCATCATCTCTTCCACTCCAATCAACCATTCCAACCTCGAAAAAGTCAAGTAATTCCTACGTTTTCTCACCCTACCACCGGGGTATATTTTACATCGCACCGAACTCGACCGTCTAAAACTACCCTTACCTTTTAAATATCCAGTAAAATCAAGCACTTCTACAAATCTTCTAAAATTAGCTCGGCAAATTTACCACTATAAAACACATCAATTTTTACACAAAATGAACTTCAAAATAAAAATTTGACCCTATTTTAAAATTTCGATGCCAACTCATCAGTATATCTTAGATTACATCTATCACTTGATCACTCTTTCATTAATCTATCCACATTCACCAACACTCTCCCACCACACATCACATATACCTCAACTTTTCTTATTCCAATAAGCAAACTTTCACCCAATTTGCCGTCAAACACGTTTACCCTACCAACTGTTCACCTAAACAACAAAAATCGAAAATCGGCAAAAATTTCTCGGTGAATTGTTGGCATTAAATTTTGATTAAAAATTTGGTAACTCGCAGAGTTAAAAAGTAGCCCCTTTGATTTAGGGGCGGTATTTGCGTTAGCAAATAATTTTGGGTAAGACAATAGAAAAAACATTCTAAGAAAATAGAAATCCAATAAGAGAGCTTAATGCTCTCTTTTTTATTTGCGCAAAAATAAATTTCACTTTGGAGAAATATATATCAGAAACTCAACAATCAAAATTTAACCATAAAGGAGATACCACAATGAGATTAACCAATAAGAAAGAAAACACAAAATTATCATCAGTCACAAATAGCAGCCAGACACTCACATTAATCATAACTGAATCATTTGGAGATTTGTCCTGCAATTTTTACAAGGATAATTCAGATGATATTTTA
Source organism: Clostridium sp. AF32-12BH (assembly GCF_003477935.1). Lineage (NCBI taxonomy): Bacteria > Bacillati > Bacillota > Clostridia > Eubacteriales > Clostridiaceae > Clostridium > Clostridium sp. AF32-12BH. The sequence goes on from NZ_QUEH01000007.1 coordinate 151,300, forward strand.
CTCACCAAAGAACAGATTGGTCAGGCATTGGAATATGCAAATCCTATTAAAGCTATTCAGAAGATTCATTTAACACACCAGGACAGATTAGAAAAATTCTGTTTGAGAATTAAACCAGGTCACCCCCCAAACTGGGGATACCCTCTCCAAAAGTGAAGAACAGGAACGTGTCTATTACACAGAAAGAGGAATTATGGAAATCTGTCGTTGGTCCAGGCAAAAGAAAGCCGACTTATTCATGGACTGGACATGGGATAACGTATCCAAATACCGCAAAGGTGAACTTTACTCTCCTGATCAGAAAAAGATTTTAGAAATTCTCACTACCCTTCAGCAAGATGTAACTCAGCTCCGCCAGGAACAAACACAGATTAGAAAGTCTTTGCCAAAGAAGAAGTTCTCATATTGGACTTCCAAGATGATGCCAAAGTATCAGATTTTAAAAAACATTTCAACTTGCCAACCAATAAAGACCTATACCGAGAGTTATACATAGAATTCGGCAACATGTACCCAAACATTGACCTGAATCAGTTGGCAGATGATTACTGTGCAGAGCATGGATTAGAAACATGCTTCACACTAGATGCAATTGAGAAAAATATCTCTGTGAGAAATCTTTTTACAGAAATGATTGATTTTATCTTAGAAACACATCACTTAGAAGAAAAGCCAATGCAGAGAAAATCAGTATTCAACGCATAAGCCTATAGGCGGGGTAGTTAACACTTGGCAGAAAACACAAACATATAACTACCCCACTTTCAGAGAAAAGGAATTTATTTTGGAGAAAGTATTTTTAGGTATATCTGATATGTATCCAAATGAACATTTTGCAATTTTTCAGAAAGAAAAAATTTTTCAGATTGGAAAGAGAGAAAAGATTTTAAGAGAGGGGCTTTAGCCCCGACAGAGGTTGAGCGAAATTCGCGAAACCTAATCGTTTGTTTTGTTTAATGTTGTATATCTTCTTTCCGTTCAGTTGACATGCACAAATGTGTAGTTTGCTGAACCACACTTGAAAAATTTGGTGTCCAAAATGTGTTGTTTGCTGAACGCTCGCAGAAAAATAAGGAGGACTATTATGGAATCATTTTTACACAAACACTATAAAGAAAATTTAATTTGCAAAGGCATGAAAATTTTATCTTGTGGTGAAATTTTAACAATTACGGATTTTGAAACAGAGGTTGACTTAAAGCAAAAATTCAACATGACCTGGAATAAGTCTATTGTGGTGGATATTTTAGCTGAAACCAATAAAGGCTACCTTGCTATTGAAATCTTCAATACACATCCAAAACTCTGGGCGGAACTTTATTCTTACTACAATGAGATTTCAAAACACGTTGTAAACTTTTTTGAGGTCAAAGTATCAGATGTTGTGAATCAACTTCCAGTATGGAAAGATCGCAAATTGTTATTAAAGGAATCATCGACTGAATTTCTCGATGCCAACACATTGATTAGAGATTTTTATTTTGGAAAGAATAGTAAACCATTCAAAGTTAATGACTCGTTATTCCAAATTAAATGTGTTCACAGGGAAACTCCTTCTTCCAAATATACCCATATTATCACTATGCAATTTGATTTAGAGAATAAATATATTACAGAGAAAAGATTGTATGAATGCTTTGGTAACATAGCCGGGATCGCAAAGGGACAGTTTAGGTATCTCCAAATTACAGATAAGTTGTATCAATGTGTCTCATTCTACAATCCAAAAAATATTGGTTTCGGCAAATATGATCAAGAAATGTTATCAAGAATTAGATTGCAATTAGAGAACATGAAAGAGCAAACCAAAATTATATATGCAAGGAGCAATTAATCTTTATGGATAAAAAAGAATACTTCACTCGTTTTCCTAACCAATATGTCCAGGGCAATATTAAAACCAAATTCGGAATCAGCCGGAAGTTTTATATAACTTATATCCTCATAGACAGATATCGTTCCTATGAGGATTTCAGTTGGATTACCATTCGGAAAGTTCTGGATTTTTACGGATATAAAACTTGCCGACATAAACCGAAAGCATTTGGAGAAATATTAGATGTTCTCGAATACATGATTAACAATAAGATGATTGAAATTAAACAGGATTTGGATTCACTGAATTACGACACGGGAATTGAAATAAAAATTATTCCGGAAAATTTCGATGCCGTAATTAATTTCTGCAAGATCTCATCTTCTCAGCTCAATACTATTATGATGAGCGAATCTAGTATCAGTAAAGAGAGTCTATTAATGGCATTTCTTTATATTAATTCCTACATTTATATTCGACCACGAGATGAAAAAGGTATGGAAGTAATGTTTAATCCCGAGACAAAACCAGAAGCATTTTGGAGAAGTATTGATAGCATGGCAGAAGAACTTGCAATGTCAAAAGATACTATCAACCAGTGCATCAACTATCTCATTTCACCAGACGGAAATCAGAAACCTCTTCTTATTAAAAAGGAAGTTGGCAGCGTTCAACCCGATCTCAACAAGCCACCTCGTAATGTACCGAATATTTATGTACTCAATAAAGAGGGTTATCAACAGGAAATTGAGTGGGCACTTTGCAAAATGCTAGAAATCTACGGAGTAACCAAATTCGAGAAATTAAAATAAGGAAAATAATTTTCCTTTTGGAGAATCATCTATTAGTAACAAATCACCCACTCACAGTAAAGGAGTGACCAAAATGAATATTTTAAATTTTAAGGAGACTATGAATTATGAACACGACAGTAAAAATCGAATCAAGAAACCATAAATATCAGAACAGCTACGGCGGATATATTAAAGCAAGTGACTTCCTATTTATGACATTGGAAGAATCGGCTGAACGTATTGCTAAAGCAGAAAGATTCAATCGTGGTTGTTCTAATGGAACGCTGAAAATGGCATCATGGATTAGATAATAAGGAGGACTTTGAATTATGAATAACAAATATTGGGGACAGGCAGTTGAATACGAATTAACCGGAAAATATGAAAATAGCGGCTACTCTGCTCTTGCTTTCTATAAATACATTCCTAACAAAGAAAAATTTGAACTTTCCATTTGGCTGAAACGCCGGGATATTGACGACATGTTTTCTATTGGCGGGCAAAAAATTGATACCCAGTTAATTACATCCAATAGGGATCATGTGCGCAGTGATGTTGGCAGAGTCATTGAGATGATGTGCGAGAAAGAAATGTTTGATTATTATATTGAGCGTTTTGAATTTACATATAAATGCTGTGATCTTGGCGGAGACATCCTGGAACGAGATGAACTTGCTAAGAAGTCTTCCGGAAATGAGGTGGCTTAGCTGTGATCGATAAGAACTTTGAGAAAAACAACGAGAATTGCATCGAATGGTTAAGCGGCGAAAGAAGCTGTTTGTGTACATTTACAAACAGATTGCACATCAATAAAGTAAAGGACTTGTATGAGAAACACAAGGATGAATTTGGTTCATTCTATGAGAATCCAGACGGGAGCGTTTGCTGCAAGATTCCGCTTAAATGGATTAAGGTTTCTTATCCAAGACAAGCACCAAAGCGTGAATATTCTGATGAAGAGAGAGCTGCCTTTGCCGCAAAAATGGCGGAAATACGTGCGAAGAAAAACGCAGAACAGAATTCCGACGGCGGAACCGAATGACATTCTTATGTCAAGTTTTACGATATTAGCAAATGAATTTTACCTCAATTTCGGCTTCTACTGCTCTTTGTGGAGAGTTGCTAGGGGTAAGTGGTAAAAGCTGAAATCTGGTGGAATTTCTATTGACTATTGTCAGTGATAATAAAAGAGGTGAATTACAATTAGTGAGTTTGGATTAAAAATTAAAAATATCGAGGCTGCTACTTTATATGAATATAATTGCGGACTCAGAGATCATTATGATTATAAGGATGCCATGTTTGTGAATAACCGATTCAAGGATTTTATTTGTAAAAACGGCATGAAGGATTGGAAAGGTGAATCAACTAGGGATATTATTTGTCTGGAATTCAATTTCGGAACACGATCCTATGAAGCTGAGATTGAGCATATTAGAAAAATTGCCAGGAAAGCCCGCGTTGATTATAAAAAAGCTATTAGCTTAAAAAACAAACATCAGATTCGTGTGCAGCAAAATAAGAAACATAAGATTATGGAACTTTACAATTTTGCGGTACAGCATAAAAGCGAGTACAAAGAATTATCGGCTGATGATATTAGAACTTATTTTTACACTCACGGCGTTGATGTGGAATATATTACTAGAAAGCGTTCCGGTGAAACCATCAAAAAAGAGACTATTCATTATAAAATGCTTTATAGAAGCACAGGTAAAGCAAAAAAAGGAACCTGTATGTTCATCAGAGACAAGCTTTTTAAAAAGTCTTTGAACTACATTCGCATGGGTATTAAGCTGCCAGATAAGAACGCTGATATTGTTGGCGTCAGTGCATACTCCTCTCTCATTTGCAGTGGAACTATTGCCAATGTCAGAATCAATCCGAAAAATATTTTGGTTTTAAAAGATGTGGATCGGTATTTTAATACGGATATTATTTCGGTTGAGACAGACGAAAATAAGCATTGTATTACGAAGCTCATTCAGAATTACAAACTGAAGAATACGATGTTTGATGGCCAAGCACTTATTGACTCTTCTATCTTCCCGGCTTTTGGTCATGGGTACATCTTGTTGCGACATCATTTTTGTAAAATGGCAGCGTTTAATACCAATATTCAGTTATTCTTCCGGGAATATTTTGGAGAAACTTACTATACTGCAACAGTAAAGGACATGTGGGGTAATGAGCATTTCGTAAAGGATATTGAGCTGATCACAACCGATAATGCAATGAAGTGGATTAAGTTTAATAAGTCCTATGAATATTGGTGTAAAAAGGTTTATGAAGATGATTGTATGTTTGGAATTGTGAAGACAGCGCATCCAAGTAAGCTCGGTAATGTGCAGCGAATGAGTTATCAAATGGTAAATTCTTTATCAGAAGATATTATGCCGGAAGTATGTGCTGAGAGTGTTGAATATATTAACCGATTGAAATCAGACGATGACTTTTTCTTGGATTACCTACGCAAGAATACCAATTTCTCTAATGATTATGAGGCACTGATTGCCCTGTGCGAGCAGAACAAAGATTTTGTAAGGAGTTCTTATTTCAGAGAGCGAAAGAAAACAATCATTATGGCTTATGTGCTGAATTTCAAAAGCGGCAAGGTGATTCAAAATGCAGACAATCTCGTTATTGTTGGTTCCCCTTATGCTATGCTTTTGTATGGTGCAACGGGTAAACCGGAAGTCGTTGACAACGATGATACGTTTGCTACTGAGCCGGGAGCAATCCAATGTTATACAAGTCGTTTTGCTGACAATGAATATCTTGCGGAGTTCAGAAGTCCGTTTAACGGCAAGTACAATATGGGTCATTTACATAATGTGTATGACGAAAAATTTATGAAGTATTTCAATTTCTGTGATCAGATTATTGCGGTGAATATGAATGGTACAGATTTTCAGGATCGGAATAATGGGAGTGACCAGGATTCAGATGCTTTATATGTAACCAATCAGCCGCAAATTGTCGCTCATGCAAAATACTGTTATCAGAACTATCATACTATCGTAAATAACATCCCAAAGGATTCCAATATTTACAATAATACCATGGAAGACTTCGCAACGCTTGATAATAAGTTGGCAGCTTCTCAGCTTGATATTGGCGAGTCTAGTAACCTTGCTCAGTTGGCTCAGACTTATGATTGTACATTCGATGATCCGAAATACGGTCAATATGTTTGCATTCTTTCAGTGCTTGCTCAGATTGCCATTGATTCGGCAAAACGGCTTTTCGATGTAGATGTAACCAATGAGATTCGTAGAATAAAAAAAGATATGAATGTAAAGAAAAATAAGTATCCGGCATTTTGGTTAATCATTCGGAAGGATTTTAATGAAAAAAATATTAACCTAGATTTGAAATGCCCCATGAATTATCTTTACAATCTGAAACTCGACCAGTTTAGGTCTTCTCTCTCCACTCTTCCGATGGATCATTTCTTTAAGAAATATGAATTGGAAAAGAATCGAAAGACTTGTAAAAAGGTTGAGGAACTGATTGAGAATTATGCTTATGAATTGGTCAAACATCATTATGCTCTCACTTACGAAGACGGTAAGGATGATTATTGGCTGATTCGTTCTGGATTTGATGAATTGATTCAGGATATTTCCGAAATTTATGTTTCTAAAACATATCTTGGACTTTTCAGTTGGTTGATCGACCGAGCGTTTTGTATATCTCCTGAGCAATATCGCGGATTATACAAGATAAAATCTAAAATTAAAAAACGGAGATCTATTCTTATCAAGACGCTTTACGAAGTGAATAGTTCAAATTTACTAAAATGTTTCTCTAAAAATTGTGCATAAATATTTAAAAATGCCACTTTTTAGGGACACTTAACAAATTTTGCACCTTAGAAATGGCTTATTTTAGCCATTTTTCACAAGTCAGTTAAGTTGACACATGAGGAGAAAGGGATTTTGTCCTAAGTACCTCATCCGCTTTAATGCAATGCGGAATAAAAATATGCAACAGCTGTATTAATTTTTGATAAAAGCCCTCTGAAATATGAGGGCTTAATAACAAACATTATAAAATTTTCATATAAGATTAAAAGGAGCGATTGAATATGCGAAAAATCACAGTGACCGAAGCATTAAACGAGTTAAAGTTATACGATTCCAAAATCAGCAAAGCTATTACTTCCGCCACATTTTGCGGTGCAGCGAAAAAGTCTGTTCCTACAATTGGCGTTCAGACAAAGGATGATTTCCGCGCTAATGCACAGGCAAAATATCAGTCTGTCAAAGACCTGATTGTCAACCGGAATGAATTAAAGTCTGCAATCGTCGCATCTAATGCTGCTACTGAGATTACTGTAAATGGCGTAACAATGACCAGAGCTGAAGGTATTGAGCGTAAGAATTCCATTCAGTATGAGAAGAATCTGCTCAATAAAATGAAACTGGATTATGTCGCTGCTATGCGCCTGGTTGAGTCTGAGAACAAAAAAGTCGATGCAAAAATTGACGAGATGTTACAGGCATGGGTCGGCAAAGATTCTTCCAAGAAGATTGCCAAAGAGGATCAGGAAGCATTATCAAAGCCGTATAGAGAAGCTAACGAGTTTGGGTTCATCGATCCGTTAGGTATTTATGAGAAAATGACTGCACTGGAAGCCGACATTGATGGTTTTGAGAGTAATATTGACTCCACTCTCGTACTGTCCAATGCGACCACTTTCATTGAATTAAGCTTCTAAAATTGAATATATCTTGCAACTATAACGAAAATCTAAAACTTACATCCCGCCGCCTACGCGGGTATCGTAGGTGAAAATGATCTTTGGATGAGATATTGAAATATTATTTTAGATAATAATAGGGCAAAATATTAAAAGCGAAAGGCAAGTTTGCTTATCAAATTGTTGAAAGCTCAAAGCTTAAAATTCAAAGTTTAAAAATCATTTTTCAAATCTCTTTTCGTATAAAATTCAAGCCGTAAAGCTAAAAGTTTGTTCAAATCCAAGAGAAAGTTTCAAGAGCGTTATGTAATTGGCTCATAGATTTGTACTTGGCTGTTATAGTTGCAAAAACAGGATAGGCGTGTTGCATAAGCAATGCGTCTATTATTTTATACTAATCTTCTCCTATAGCTCAGTTGGTAGAGCGGCTGGCTGTTAACCAGCGTGTCGTAAGTTCAAGCCTTACTGGGAGAGCTAACCGGCTTGACGGTGATAGCATAGGGTGACTTATGTAAAGACAGTCTTACACGCTGCCGCCGCATTCGTGCGGTCAATTCAAGCAAAACTAACATGCCGAATACTCAAAAGGTATTGTTTCGTATTGGTATAGAAAGTGGAAATCCAATGCGGAAATAGCATCACGAAATAAGGAACGACAAGGTAAATCAAGGGCAACTGCTGAGAGATACTTTTCTGCCGCAAACAGGATAGTTCATGCAAACTTGTGAAGATGCGACGGTGAATTAGGAGGATATATAGTCTGAGTGTTTATCACGTAAAGGCGATATCCATTTGGTTAAGTGAACTGGTGATACACCATATTAGCTTATTCAAACGTCGAGTAGGGATGATAACCAAAAGATATGAAGGTGTGGAGTATTCTGATTTTCAAAAGAAATTGGAGCTTCTAGTGTAGCGCATCTTCGGTAATTAACTTTCGTTTAAAATTTGGTTCAGATTGATTAATTGGACAGGTATATTGACCAATCAGAAGAATAATAATTATCAAATTATTTCTAAAAATATAAAGCGAAAGTCTACACTTCCATATGACGTAAGCAGCCAAAACGTGAAGTCGCAAGACAATTCACGCATTGAGGAGTCTCGCAAGGCTCTGATATGTTTGGTGGAGTTTGCACGGTTTTCTTAGCGGAAATTTGTGGCGCGGCGGTGTCAACGGAATAACGAAACCAGAGTAGTTATGTGGTAACAGAGAAATGCCACTCTGTAATAAAGGCGGTTGTGAAAAATACTATATATGTGCGAATGCAATATATGGTGGATATCAGGAGAACTAATAATGCCTGTAAAGTTTTTCGGTTGTGCGTATAATCTCAGCGCACTATTCAAGCGGGATGGAGCAGTCTGGTAGCTCGTCAGAGTCATAATCTGAAGGTCGTGGGTTCAAATCCTACTCTCCGCAATTATCATTTCGTTACGGCGGAAAATAAAACAAAGGATGTGAATATTATTTTACAGATTACTAAAAATGAAGCTTTTGCAATGAGAAAAATTCTTGGGGAGCATCTTATTAAGAAAAGTTACTCTTCTAATCCGCACTACTATCTCGTAGAAGATGGACATGCGGTCAAAGCTTTAGAGGACTTCAGAAAAAATAACATTGTCGCTACGACAAAATAACTAGGAAAGGTGGCTGAAAACCATCAAAACTTTATTCTATGATACCAATGCTGTCCTGTTATTACAGGATAGTGTTTTAGAAACTCCATTTTGGCTCAGTAGTACAACCTTAATGGAACTGGAACATATCAAAGTTTCCGGTACAAAAACAGAAGAAACAAGATATAAAGCAAGAAAGATTTTACATATTCTGGACGAGAATCCTGATAAATATCAGGTTGTCATTGTTAATCAGAAAATCTTAGACATCCTCAATGAAAAAGGTCTTGAAAACGCACCAGATAATCAGATTTGTGCATCTGCTTCTACTATCGAAGACGTTACTTTTGTTACAAATGACTTAGCTTGTAAAGCCATTGCAAGGTGGGTCTTTGGCTTAAATGTTGAAAGCGCCAATGATGAACCGACTGATATTTATACTGGTTTTAAAGAAGTAACTCTTAATGAGCCATCTATGGCACATTTCTATGAACATCTGAATGAAAATATTTTTGATTTGTTAGTCAATGAGTATCTTCTGCTCAAAGATTCCAATGGAAATATTGTTGATAAATTAAAATGGGATGGAGAGATGTATCAGAATCTCAAATATCCAATTGTAAAATCAAATTATTTTGGCACTGTAAAACCGTATAATGGTGATCCGTATCAGCAAATGGTTTTAAATAGCTTATCGACAAATCAGATTACAATGATCAAGGGACCTGCCGGAACAGGTAAATCTTATCTTGCCATTGGATATTTAATGTATCTACTTGAAAAAAGAAAAATTGAAAAGATTATTATTTTCTGCAATACTGTAGCAACTGCAAATTCTGCGAAACTTGGTTATTATCCTGGCTCCAAAGACGAAAAATTACTTGATAGTTCTATTGGTAACATGCTGTCAGCTAAACTCGGTGACTCATTTGGCTTAGAGCAAATGGTAACTCAGGGCAAGATTCAACTTTTGCCGATGTCTGATGTGCGTGGTTACGATACCAATGGAATGTCAGCAGGTGTTTATATTACGGAAGCTCAGAATATGGACATTTCTCTTATGAAACTTGCATTGCAGAGAATTGGAGAAGACTCTATTTGCGTCATTGACGGCGACTACAACACTCAGGTCGATTTGTCTCAGTATGCCGGGAGCAATAATGGTATGAGAAGAATGTCAGAAATATTTCGTGGTGAAGACTGCTATGGTGAAGTTGAATTGCAGAATATTTACAGAAGTAAAATCGCTATGATTGCGGAAAAAATGTGAGGAAATGGATATGTTTGTTTGCAAAAGTAAAAGACTTGCAAATTTTTTAATTGAAAATGGATGTCCAGTTATTAGGATCGATACAGACCAGAAAACAAAAGGCTTTCTGGTCTTTTTGTTTAAAAAGGACGAATTACTATATAAAAATTTAGAGAAATGGGATGTGGAAAAAGCTACCTATCTCATCTCTTAAATAATGTTACGAAGGAGATGTTGTAAATATGGTTTTAACAGAAAAAGTATTGGTAAAATGGAATAGTTTTCAGAAAGCATATTATGAAGACAAAGGATATGTTTTTACTAATTTTGGAGATGAATTCGAGGTAAAATTCGAAGATATGCCTCATGCTAGTGATAAATACATTGATGTTCAATGTGATTATTGCGGAAAAATATTCTCAATGCAGATCAAAAAATATTATCGTGGTGCGAATATCATTAATAAAATTGCTTGTTATGACTGTAGGGCGCTAAAAGGCGTTGACATCAAAAAGATTAGATATGGTACAGCTTCATCACATATTCACGGAAAAGTCAGAGAAAAATGGGAAGCTAGAAATATTCCGAAGAAAACAGAAATATTGAATAAAATGATTTCAACATTCAAAGATAATGATTGCATTATGATGCCATCAATTTATGTAAATAATGCAACAAAAATGCCTTATATTTGCAATAAACATATAGATAAGGGTATCCAATGGAATAATTGGATACATCTTAAAACTGGACGAGGATGTTATTATTGCGGTAGAGAGTCTATGGTTGAAAAGCAAAAATATTCTATAGAAGAAGTGCGTGCAACAATAGAAGCAAATGGGAAAAACAAATTACTATCGAATTACACATCTTATAAAGATTATAATCTTTTAATTGCATGTGAACAATGTGGTAAACCATATATCACAAGTTATGGATGTTATCTGAATGGAAAAACAAAATGTAATGATTGTACATGTTCTATTGGTGAAAAAATAATCATAAATTATCTGAATGACAATAATTATCTTTATGAACACGACAGTCATGAGATATATACAGATTATTGGGATAATCCATTAAGATTTGATTTTTATTTGCCGAAGAATAATCTTGCTATTGAATATGATGGGGAACAGCATTACAAAGCAATTGACTTTAAAGGGGAAGGTGCCGAAATTGCAAATATTAGATTTTCTGAAAGCCAAGAACGTGATCAGGCAAAGAATCTTCATTGTATAGACCACAATATTCAATTGATGCGTATTCCATATTGGGAACGTGATAATATAAATTCTATTTTAGATAATTATTTTCTAAACAAAGATAAAACCTATATAATAAATCCAGAGAGTCTAAACAACGACTCTCTTTTATTATGCTCTTAACGGAGTAAATATTATGAAATCGGAGGCCAACGTGCCTATGAATAAAACGGAAATTAAAGATATTTCAAATAAAAAGAAATTAGATGCCACATACCTCGACATCGCGATTCCGAGTAATGTCGAAAATTTACAGCTTCCTGACCCGTCATTGTTACAGTTCTATCGAAATTATGAGAATCGAATTCTTTGGATTGATGATGAAATTTCAACATTAACCCTCGAATATGCAAAGATGATTATGCAGTGGAATTTCGAAGATAAACAGAATAATGTTCCATTAGAAGATAGAAAGCCAATTAAGGTTATCTTTTTCAGTCCAGGCGGTGATTTAGAGGTTAATAATTGCCTGGTTGATACCATTTCGTTAAGCAAGACACCTGTTATTGGCGTAAATGTTGGAATGGCGGCATCAAGTGGTTGCTTTATTTATCTTGCATGTCATAAGAGATATACATTCCCTACTGCTGAATTCTTGTTACATAAGGGACAGGGTGCGTTTAGTGGAAATTATGATGAGGTAGTTGCTGCATTATTAAATTATCAGAGACAGATTGAAGAACTTGGTAATTTTGTTTTAGCAAGAACCAATATTCCAAAAGAAGAATTTGATCAGAATTTTGGCAACGACTGGTATTTATCGGCAGATGAAGCTATTAAGTATGGTGTAGCAGAGAAAACAATAACCAGTTTAGATGAAATTATTTAGGGAGAGCGCACTGCTCTCCTATTTTTGATGAGAGAAAGGAAAACGAGTATATGTTTAAAGTAAATGAAACAGCAGCGAAAGTTAATCCGGCGAAAAGAACTCTGGATTTAAAAAATATTTCTGTACGTGACTTACGCTTAGTAGATACCGACACTGGTGAGGATATTACCAATGATGTAGTTGCAGCACTTCCAAAAGATGCGGAGGTTGTAAATTTCAAAATTACTTTTGAACTGCCGGATGATGCAGAGTAAAGAGAGTTGGTGAGTGATTGTTTAATATTGAAAAATTCAAAGAAGAACTTTCAAAATATGGCTTAACTCTTGAAACATATGACAAAATCATCACTGATATTGATGATAAAATCAATGGAGAAAATGACTACGATTGGTCGGAAATTAAGGAAAAATATAATGCCAATTGCAGTTATGACACTATTCGCAAATCCTCTTCCACTCCGTTTGGCGGGAAAATGAGAAGTGAATACGAAAAATATAAGCTTGGATTGGATGATGATACTACTTCTGGAAGTGACATTGATGTAAAGATTCAGGAAATGAGACGAGAGAAAATCAAGCTTTCTGATGCAAGAGTTGAGTACAACCGTCTGATTCGCCAGGAAGCCCGCAAAGAATCTTATACCGACATGGTTAAAAGAATCATCTGTGAAAATGTTGAGCCAATCAATATGAATTATGTTGATACGTCAGATATTGTTGGTTCCAATGATCTGCTGATCCATGTGACAGATATTCATGCTGGAATCGAGATTCATAATTGGTGTAACGACTTCGATCAGGATATTCTTCGCAAAAGATTTGAAAAATATACTTCTGAAATTCTGAAAATCCAGAAAATCCATGGCTCTGAAAATGCTCATCTAGTTATTGGTGAGGTTCTATCAGGATTGATCCATAATAACTTGCGCTTACAGAATAATATGGATTTAATGGAACAGTTCAAACTTGTTTCTGAATTAATTTCTGGAATGTTATCTTGTCTCGCAAATCATTTTAATCAGGTTCATGTGTATGTCACACCTGGAAACCATTCTCGAATCAGCCCGAAAAAAGAAGATGCGTTAGACGGTGAGAATATGGATCTCTTGCTACCTTTTTATCTGAAGGCGAGAATGCAGAACTTTGAAAATATTTCAATCCATGATAACACAATCGAGCCTGAAATTGCCATGTTTAGTATTCGTGGGACAAAGGTATTTGCGGCACATGGGCATAAGGATTCTCCGAGCAATGTAGTGCAGAATTTCACGTTACTTTTTGGAATGCGTCCAGACATCATACTTCTTGGTCATCGTCACACCAATGGAATGACTACGGTTGCTGATTGCAAAGTCTTAGAGTCAGGATGTATGTCGGGAGCAGACCAATTTGCAGTTTCTATTAGAAAAGCAAATAAACCAGAACAGACTGTATCCGTTGTAAATGAGAACGGATTAGTATGTCTGTATGATATTCAGTTGGATAATTAGCGCCAAAACGATCAAACTCTCAAACCCTGTATTGGCGCTTTTTATATTTTGGCTAATGAAGCCAACATACAGAGGGAGTAGACTCAGTGCGAGCTACTACCCTCTTTCTGTTACAAAAAAACTTAGTTGAGATAAAGGAGCATTTTTATAAATGAAGAAAGTAGATTTAATTAATTGTCTTGTCGAAGACATTAAAGATACCGAATTTGCGGAGAAATTAGACGGTAAATCATTCTCTAAAAAGGACGCAACCGAGATTGTAGAGAAAGTTCTTGATGCTATGCAGGCCGGTTTAAAGAAGGACGGCGTACTTGATGTGCATGGATTCTTCAAAATGCTTGTCGAGGATAAACCTGCTAGGGAAGCTAAAAATCCGCGTACAGGCGAAATTGTACAGGTTGCTGCTAAAAAGGCGATCAAGTGTAAATTTGCTAAGGCAATTAAGGACTATGTAAACGAGTAACTTCGTAAGGAGAGATAGGATTATGAGAAATAAATATAGAGACATTGATATCATCGAGGTGGATGACTACGCCGATATTGCTGATGTTTTCATGGGCGCTTGCTACCACACTGATAAGACAGTTGGAGTAATTGCGGACTATGACTTAATTGCTCATATTGTAGATGTGGCATTGGAACATGATGATGTATCTGTAAAATATATTGATCTGCTTGAAGAGGTTGATCGCCCGTATTTTGTGAGCATCAATGATGACGGAGATCTGCTTGCAGCCCCGGTAGAAATGGACGGATTCTTATGGAATATCGATGTTGTTTATATCAATATGGACGGCGAAGTACGCCAGGAAATCATTGATATGTTTGTTGACAATGACGCAGATGTAACCTTGTTTGGTTATGCCGATGAGGAGCCAATTTGCAACCCGAAAGAATGTGGAAAGTCCTGTGATTGTGGACTGTTTGACAAAGTCGACAAAGATTCAGATAAGAAGCTCAATGTGAAGCCCGGCGTAAAAGTAACTAAGGATAAAGACGGTGATATGAATGGTGTTAGTTTCTCTCGCACTGATAATTCTGGTGGATATGAAAGTTGGTCTGTATACAGCAATCGTGAGTTACCAATCGAGGCACTGAGCAGACTGTTTCCACATTTATTTAAATAATAAATTCCAGCAATGGAATGTAACTAATTAACTATTTTTTTCAGAAAATATGGAGGATAAAACTATGATTTACGATTACAAGAACAGAAAAATTTCTTTTGAGTCAGCATCTGAGGAGGCAGATTATAATGCACATGCCGCACAGTTTGGCCCGGCAACTGGCAAGTCTCATCCGGATGATTGTCCGTATTGTGCAGCTAGAGGTTGGAAGACCTGGCCTGGTACTAACTTCGACGAGGCTTGTGACAAGTGGGCTGAGGAGCATCCAGACGAGGTTGCTGACGTACAGTAAAATGTGAATCGGCGCAGGTGTAAAAGCCTGTGCTGATATTCGTACAACTTCTCCTAGGTTGTACACCTCATTTTTTCATAATAACTTTTCCTTCAAGGCGCATGGGTGTAACAGCTTATGCGTCTATTTTTAGGTGGGTGGCAGAGCGGTCGATTGCGGCGGACTGTAAATCCGTTTCTTAGGACACGTTGGTTCGAATCCAACCCCGCCTATTTGTTGCTCATTTTATAATTCTCCGTTTGGAGAATAACAGAGTAAACATATAACTGGTCAAACTGTTTGATTGTTAAAAGAAATTATACAAAGATTGTATTCTGCTATGAAATAAAATTGTTCAAGAAGCGGCTTAGTTTACTACTATCTCGCTTCTTTTGTTTTGAAAGGAAGTGAGAAAATGCCAGAACGAAGTCCACGAATATATTTATATGATAAAGATAAAATGGAACATATTAATCCAGAAACATTAAAATTGTTTCAGAAGTATCAGGTTGATATGTCGCTAAGAGATTTATCAGAAAATAGTATACAGCAGTATAATTCAGATTTAAAACAGTGGTTTATCTATATGTATAATCAGCAATTCAATTTATCTGTATTGGAAGCAACCGAGGATGATATTACGGAATATTATTATTTCAGAAAAATGAAAGGTAATAACGTAAATCGCATGAAGCGTGTTATGGCTTCCGTTTCTGCTTTCTATAAATTTCTCAGAAAGAAAAGATTAATTACAGAAGCTCCAACAGAATTCATTGATAGACCAAAATCAGGTCAGCCTATTGCAGTGCAGACATTTTTAACTAAAGAACAAGTGCAACTTATGCGTGAGAAACTAGAAGAATATGGAGATGTGCAGCTACAGGCATACGCTTTTCTGTCTTTGACTACAATGGCGAGAGTTCACGCTATCGCAAATTTGCGCTGGAAACAGGTTGATCTTGACGAAAGAATTTGTTCCAATGTGGTCGAGAAAGAGGGAAAGATTGTAGAATTGAGCTTTTCTTTAGAAACAAAAAGTTATCTTGAAAAACTAATTGAGTACAGAAAAGAAAATAACATTGATGATCATGGTTGGCTCTTTATTACTCCATTTGTTACGGAAGATAAAGCGATTCGTGATAGCACCTTGAATGATTGGTGTAAGAAAATCGGAAATATGATTGGCGTTCCAACACTACATCCGCATGATTTTCGGCATAGTTATGCAACCTTACTGAAGAATGAAGGTGTTGCTTTGGAAGATGTTTCTGAAATGCTCAACCATTCTGGGACCGATGTGACGAAGAAGTACTATATCAAAAGCGATTCTTCTAAAGTTAGAAAAATTAAGGATAGTATCAATATCTAATTTTCTCCCACTAACATCAAACCACCCTATCCAGGTTGTAAGGACGGCGTTGCGACGGCGCGCTAGTTTGAGGACATGACTGCTGGGCGTTCTGACGCTGGAAAGACAGACGCGAGAAACTGAGTTACGGGAATTTCTGTGCGTACAGAGACAACCGTGAGTGGGTCATTTCCACTCTCTTGCTTTCGAGGAGCTAATGTCTGTATTAGTTTCTTATATGCTGAATTGCTGGGTGCGTACTTCCAAAATTGCCAGATTCATCAAGCGCATGGCGTGCTTCTCTATGATAGTGAGAACCATTATATCGCGAGTATATTCCTCGCTTATGCCAGTATGACGACAACATGCTGAGTAAGTTTGGCAGCTAGTCACTGTCTTTTACGTCGGAATAGAGACGGTAAACCTATTCCATTGGACTTTCATTATGAGTCCGAAAACAGAAAAAGTGCCTTGAGAGTATCACTGCAAATGTCCTCTCATAAAAACCTATGTCTAAGTTGTATTTTTGTGCAGGAAGAATACAAAGTGTTGGATAAAACATGGACAGGTTTGGCTTAGAGTCACCAACACAAAAAATGCCGTGCGTCCGATTGGTCGAGGAAGCTGTCTTGAAAACAGTCTGGTCTTATGGCTTCGGGGTTCAAATCCCTGGTACGGCGCTTCAAAATCGTCATTTCATGGGCGGTTATTTTAAAGGAAAATAGAGGAGAATCATAATGTACGAAAAATATATTGGAAAATATTATATGATCAAAAATTCTGAATGTGATTATCATTATTTTAAGATTACGGGATATAACGGTGCTGACTTCATTACCACTTCATACCATATGTACTTAAATTATTGCCAGAAAACAATTAATGAAGTTATTCGTCCATGTTTCTTATCAATGGATGGGTATGTTGAAATTTCCAAGGGCGATTTTGATTTAGCAGTCTACTCTTGCTTAAATCCAATTGTTGATATTTATGACTTAATTGGTGGATATATCACTGTACCACAGAAATTAGAGAGAAGAAATATCGAGTAATTTTAGGAAGTCGATTACAAATACAATCGGCTTTTTTGAATTAAAAGGAGGTGACGTTGTGCCAACAAAAAGAACCGCTGGCACTACTACGCCAGCCAACAAACAAAAAGGAAAGAAAATTTGCACTTGTTGCAAAACCGAAAAAAAATTAGTGGACGGATTTTATATTAGTAAATCTCCACTCTTTTCAGTCGATGAAAGATTGCCTGTTTGTAAAGACTGCATAGCTGATATGTGCGTGGATAAAGAAACAGGTGAAATCAATGAAGTAGAACTAAACAAGACCCTACGAAAATTCGATAAGCCTTATTATAAAAATGATTTAATGAGTGCTTATGAACAGTTTGAAAGAGAACATGCTTATATTGACAAAGAAGATATTAAATCGTATGGCAGAGACATTATTAAGTTGTATTTTAAAAATATTAGTATGCGCCAGTGTATAAATAAGAGTTATGAAGACTCTGAAAAAGACGGTTTTATACATAGGAATACAAACGCTAGTAAAAGCAAAACACAACAAATTAACGCTGCTTTTGCTGATGTTAATAGACCTTCATCCGTTGCGCCTGATGATGATTCTGTCACAGTTTCCGGCTCTATCAAATGGACAAAAAAGGATAAGCAAAACATGAAATATGTAATATCCATTGTTGGATATGATCCATTTGAGGATTTAAACTTGTCGGAACAAGATAGAAAATATTGCTTTAATATTTTGTCTGGCTATTGTGATGCTGAGGGCATATCGGAAGACGGTCATAAAATTCAGTGTGTTATTCAGCTTTCAAATTTATATTGCCAATGCAGAAAAATTGACGAGACAATCAATCTTGAACTTTCTAAGGATAATGTTGATGAAAGCAAGGTGGCGAAATTAACTTCTTCCAAATCTTCTATCTTATCTTCTATTGCTACTATCGCAAAAGATAATAACATTGCCTCTAACTATAACAAGAATTCCACGCAAGGTAAAAATACCTTATCAGCAAAAATGAAAGAAATTGTTGCTGACGGTTTTGAAGAGATGAAAGTGAATTTGTTTGATATAAACACTTCTGCCAGTATGAAGCAAATTGCTGATTTAAGTAATCAAAGTATCATGGATCAGCTGACTTTTGATTCAAACGAATACACAGAAATGATCAAAGAACAGCGCGAAATGATTGTTAGATTTCAGAATGAAAATGAACGATTAGAGGAAGAAAATCGGATTCTGAAAAATAAAGTTGAAGATTTAGAAAGTAAGAAAAGGTAGGTGTCTATATGGATATATATATACCTACTTCTGCTAAGGAATTTAGCCAAAGAAAACTTGAAGAATACGCGAAATACGAGAAGATAATCAATGAGGGGCGACGCTCTCCTATTTGGTTTATGGAAACCTTTTTGGGTGTTAAGCTCATGGATTACCAGGCGTGGATGTTTATGGAAACATGGAACAAACCATTCGCTTTATGGTTATGTTCTCGTGGTGCCGGAAAGACAACATTGGCAGCTGTGTATCTACAAACAAAAATGATGCTGATCCCGGATTACAAGGTCTACATTTCCACAAACTCCGCGGCACAGTCCATAGAGGTTTTCAAGAAAATTGAAGATATAGCACTACAAAGAATTCCGTCATTTAAAACATGTACGGATATTTTTATGCACGAAATTGAGAATCATGGAAGTTCCGAAACTGGTTTTATACACGACCCGGCAGGACATCATTTTAGGTTATTTAATAACTCAGAATTGGTTACTCTTTCGACCAACCTCAATGCGATTCGAGGTAAACGTGGATCTGTACTATACGATGAGACGGCATGGCAAACAGCTGAACAAATGGCTGTTACCGAAAACTTTATCAACGTAGACACCAGCTTTGGTCTGGGTACAGAAAAGGTAAAACATTATGACCCAAAACAAATGCCATTACAGCTACTATACGCTTCTTCTGCTGGTGATGTTACTTTCCCATTCTATGAGAAATATAGAACATTTGCAAAGAAAATGTTTATGGGTGATAAAAACTATTTCTGCTGTGATATAAATGCCTATACAATATTAGACCATTCAACCGTAAATGGTGAGCCAATTAAATCTCATCTTACCAGAGAACAGATTGAAAAATCAATAGAGGAAGATCCGGATTTAGCTGACCGAGAATTGTTTAATAAATTCCGTAAAGGTGGCGGTCAGAACGCTGTCGTATCTATGGATACGTTAATTAGGAACTCAGAAGTACGACCACCGTTACTATATAACGATACAGGTAAAAAGAAATTCATTTTCTGTTATGACCCGGCTCGAAACTTCGATGGAAGCGTATTGAGTATTTTTGAAGTTGTGAACGATAAAATAGTTGGCTATAAATTAAGACTCGTTAATGTTGTTTCTATGGTTGATGAGGAGTCAAAAAATAAAACTCCATTACCAATGCCACAACAGTTAAAAATAATCAAAAAATTAATGATTGAGTATAACGGTGAACGCTCTGCCGAATGGGAAAATATTGAATTTTATATTGATGCAGGTGCAGGTGGAGGCGGTGTAAGTGCCGTTGCCGATCAGTTAATGGACGATTGGATTGGTGAAGACGGTTTGAAACATAGGGGTATTATCGACCCTGAGCATAAACAATACGAAACCGCACGAAAGAAATATACCAATGCCATGCCGATAGTTCATCTGATTGACCCGCAAGGTTACAAAAAGGTGATTTATGATGCACTTGGTAAAATGACCAAACTCAATCTGATTTCATTTACAGACTACGATAATAAAGATTTTATTATGCTAGACCAAGGCAAAGGCGAATTTGAAACATACGAATTATCTTTCGAGGAAAAACTTGCACTCGTTAACATTAACTTACTGAAATTGGAAGTTTCTTATATGTGTAGATACGAAACTCCAAATGGCGGTGTACAGTACGAATTGTCAAAAGATAAGAAAAACAAGATGCACGACGATAAAGCTTATACGTGTGCCATGGGTGCTTTTGCGTTGGCAGTACTTCGTCGAGAAGACTTGTTGAAAGACAATAAGAAAAAGACTGATTACTCTTCTGCTCCATTATTTTCTTCAAATATATCATTTTAGGAAGGCGGTGATTGAAATGGGAAATAAAATTCAAAGTTCAGAAGATTTTTACAAGCACAATGAAGCGTCTGATTTTGATGTTATCTTTGCGTCAAAGACAGATGACGGAACTATTATTGCAACTACACCAGAAGATTTCAATCAGCGTAGATTGTCATATGCATTAAGTGTATATGACCCTAAAAATGATAATTATTCTGTGTACTTAAATGACGGTTCTGTTTCTACTGCTTCTCTCACAGTGGATGTAATAGATGATCTCCTTACCAATACTCAAAATAACCTCACAAAGGTTATGAGGATAAATACCTACAATAGAAAACTTATTAACAAGAATGACATTGTTGGCAAAACGGTTGAGTCTATCGACACGAATATTAATACAGAAATTAAGATTACTTATGGCAAGGCAGAAGAAGGACGAAACAAAAAGAAGCATCTTCTTCAATGCAAACAGCTCATAGAAGACGTGAATGACGGTATCAAAACAAAACAGTTGACCAGAAATGCGATCACTACGGCATATATTGAGGGAAACTGGATCTCTTATTTGCGCCATGATAATAAGGATAATTACACAGTGGATGTTTATCCATTAGGTGTATGCGAAATATCCGATTATAATGTTAATGGTGATCCTATAGTTCTTTTTGATGTATCTGCACTTCGTTCCAGATTGAATAAAACCTATAAGAAAAATAAGAAAAACCAAGCACTCTTTTTTGCCAATATGGATGAAGAGGTAAAAGCAAATTATCCTAAAGAAGTATACGATGCTTTTATCGCAAAAGAGCGATATGCAAAACTTGACCCGAAATATACAGGGGTAATTAGGATTAATAACCTGAATAGAAAATACGGTGTGTCTCCTATTACAAGAGCTTATACAGATCTAAATATGCTGGACACTTTTGCAAATACTGACCGTATCAACAGCAAAGCAAAAGGAAAGAAAATTATTCATCAAAAAATGAGAAAAGAAGTTATGGGTCAAGATTATAATAAAGACTTCTTTTCCGAATTGGCTTATGCTCATCAAAACTTCATGTCTGCATGGAGACAATCAACTGTTGTGGTAACTTCACCGCCAACGGTAGAATCCATTGCTTATGTTGAGCCGTCCGTAGAAATGACCTCAAAGGATACCTATAATATTTACAGGTCTAAAGTTCTTTCTACTCTTGGAATTCAGTTCTTAATGGATAGCGGATCTCAGTCCGTGTCAACCGCTTCTATTTCTGTTACTCAGCTTATGCGTACTATTAATGCAATCTCTGAGCAGTTGGAATCTATTTTGAAGAAATGGTATCGGCAAATATTGATCGATAACGGTTATCCAGTTGAATACACTCCCAATGTTAAGGTAATTGATACTGAACAGTTGGAAATGTCAATCAAAAAGGATTTAGCTTCTTTATGCTACAGCACATTAAATGCTTCCTTAGAGACTTGCTTCGGATTGATTGGTCTTGATGTAAGAGACGAAGCCGAAAAGCGAAAATCCGAGAAGGAGCTTGGTTATGATGATATTTTTGCTCCGAGACTGACAGCTTATACAAATTCTGGTAATACGACAGATAATCAAGGCGGTCGCCCGGCTGGTGATGATCAAACTACGCAAGGAAAGCAAAATTATGACAACGAGTACAATAAAAATGCGCGAGGTAATAAATAATGAATAGTTACTTTGTAAATTGTCCTTGTTGCGGAGAGAAAATTAAAATTGTGATTAATGACAGTGGTAATGCCACTGCTTTTTTATTACATCAAAAAAAAATATCTCAATCTGAGTTATTTGAAAAATTCGGTATTACGTTAGGTGTAGAAAGCGAGGTGAACAAATAAATGAATTCTGAAACGATTTGTTTATCGAGCCAAACTATAGATATTGCTGAGAATGATTTGTATCTGGAATTAACAAATAGAATGTGCTATTTCGATGATGAAAACCTGAACCATATATTGCTTCCATATAAAGATAATGAGGAACATGCGCTTCAATGCGCACAAACTCTTATCAATATGCCAGTCCAGGCAAAATATAGGAAGATTAATGGCGTTGATGATTTAGGATCTCACGAAATGCATGTCACACCGGATGGTGAAGTTGTTTTCGATACAGATAGTGTTGGAGTTCATACGGATGTATGGATCGAAGATACAGAAGTTGTTACGGTGCATGGTGAAACAAAGACTCTTCCATGTTTATACGCAAAGAAGAGAATTTGGAAAAGAAATAAAAATTTAATTAATGCCATTAAGAGACTGTATGAATCTGAAAGTGGATTAGGTAGTTCATGGGAAATTCAAACTCTATCCTACACTTATGACAGAGGTGTAAAAACATTAACCGATTATGTTTTTATGTCTGATTGTTTATTGGGTTCTACTACAACTCCTGCATATTCTGGCACGGCAAAAGCAATTTCTTTGTCTGCAATTTCTGAACAAGAACTAATGGTTGCAGACGCTTTATCTCAAGATATTTTAGCAAATGGCTTGAGCAATAACAATCAAGAAAAGGAGGATACCAATTTGAAAGACAATGAAAACAAAGAGTTATCTACTGAAAATAATGTAACTGTAGAAAACTCTGAATTAGAAAACTCCGAAGCGAAAAATCAGGAAGTGGCTAGTTTAGAAAATAAAGAGCCAGGGACAACTGATACTGCCGAGGAGAATGAAAACACTAGCGAGGAACAGAAGGTTTCAACTGAAGTTTCTGCTCTTACATCTTATGATTTAAGAAGAAAAGTCAACGATGCTTGCAGAGCAAAATACAATAACTGGTGTTGGGTTTCTTATTTATTCCCAGAAGATCACGAGGTATGGTGTGAATATGATGGTGAATCAGAATTAGATTTTCTGAAATTTACCTATTCTGTTGAAGGAGATAATATTACTGTTTCTGAACCAGAAAAGGTTTCCTTAACTGTATCTGTTAAAGAAGTAAACAGTGCTATTGCCGAATACGAAAAAACTATTTCTGAAAAAGATGAGCTTATTGTTCAGTCCAGTTCTGAAATTAATACTTTAAAAGCTGAGAATGCGGAATTAGCTGAATATAAGGATAAATTTAATCAGTTGGAGCAGGAAAAGATTACAGCGCAATTAAATCAGAAGAAAGAAAATCTGATTGCTTCTGTTGTTAAATCTGGTCAGATTACCAGAGAGGAAATCGAGGCTTCTGAGGAGTTTACTTCTTATGTAAATAACTTAGATAAGAAGTCTTTAATGGCAATCGTCGGTGAAAGACTTGCTGCTTCTTTTGATAAAAAGGACGAGTCTAATGTTGAGGTTTCTGCTGTTAAAGAAGAGACTCACGTAGCGTCTAATTTGAACAACGAAGATGATGAAGTCGTAGATAAGGCTTCAATTATGAGAAACTTTTTAAGAAAGTAAGGAGGACAAACAATTATGTTAAGAGAATTACAGGTAACTAAAGATAAGCCAGCAAATTCCATGTACAAGGCTGGTGAGGAAACTATTATGACTGGTTCCCCGGTTGTGAAGGATGAAACCAACAAAACTTTTAAATTCGTTGATGCAGAAACCGCAGCAGATATCTTTTTCGTAGATAAAGAGCGTGTTCCGAGCGGAATCAACTGCACTAGAGGCGATATGTCTGATTATGAAGCAGATTTTACCACTCTGAAAGAGAATGAGTTTGGTAAACTGATTGCTTATTTTGTTGGCGAGAGATTTGCAGTTGATCAGTTTGTAAAAGCTGGTCTGGAAGCTGGTGTTAGAGTTGCTGCAAATACCGAGGGAAAACTTGTAAAAGCAGGTTCTGGTGTAGCTTCTAAGTATGTATTCAAGAGTTTTTACGATGATAATGGTCACGAGCTTGCACTGATCGAGGTATCCGATACCGCTGTTGCAAACGCTTAATTAAAGAAAACTAAGGAGGATTAGATTTATGTCTTTAAAGATTGAAGTTGCTGAGCTTATGGAAAAGCCTGGCGTAATGTATGATGTCGCTGAAAAAGTTGAGTATAAAAGAAATTTATCCAATGAGGAAAAAGAGATTTTTGAGATTTCTGATGCTTGGTGCCGCGAGATCGGTAAAACCGGAAAAGATAACGACCACGAAATCGCTGCATTCGTAAATCGTGTAGTGAATGAGGAAATTTACAATGCACCGGATGAGCTGCTTGATTCTATGTTTGATAGAGGCTCTATTGGTGAGTTTGATGACGAGGAGTTCATTAAATCTCCGAAGAACACTCTGGAAGCTCACGAAGCTGCTAAGGGTGGTACTGTAGATCGTTCCTACATTGATTTCAGTGCTGTAAAGCCGATCGTAAAGAACCGTCAGATTGAGACTGACCTTTCTTATGTTGATTTAAGAAAGAACGGCTTTAAGTCTGTTGCCACCTTAACTACTTATGCAAAGGAAGCTTTACAGAACGCACTCTTCTACGATGTATTCTCCATGGTTGATAATGCAATCGTTGGTGGTGAGCAGTTAATTACCGCTGGTGGTAAAGTACCGACCCAGAACGCTATTGACGCATTCAACCTGTATCTGTTAGATCGTGATCCGTCTGCTGTTGCTGTATGTCTGAGCAAATATGCACAGGCTCTTGGTCGTATGAGCGGTAGAACTCAGTATATGAGTGATGCAATGAAGGACGAGTTCAATAGATATGGTCTTGTTAATTTCATTGACGGTGTAAGAATCGCTTCTATCTCTGGCGCAAAGAAAACTGGTAAAGGTCAGCTGATGCTTCCGGATCTTAGAATCTTTGGTGTAGCTGGCAAGGTTGGCGCTCTGGATATGAAGGGTGAGTTACATACCTATGAGGATATGGATAACTCTAACGAGAAGGTTATCATCAGAGTTAAGGACTTCACTTACTCTGTTGGTATTACCAATATTGAGAATTGCGCAAAGATTGTTCTTACCAACTAATCTGGCAATTAGAATATGTTAAAAATAGGAAATAGTGTCGCTCACGATAAGGCAGTTTACCCGGCTGCCTTTTCCTATTTTTTTATAAATGGGTATAACTTTGGGTAGGTTAATTGGATATGTATTATCCAACCTACAATATCAGAAAGGATGGATGATTCGTGTCTAAATTAGATACTCAAAATATTAATGTATTAAATTACAACGAAAATGAAGTTTTTGTTGATAGTTCCAAGGAGCATTATAAATTCAATGCTTCTCGCGACGGTAAAACTCCGTCAGTTGTCCCGATGACCTTAAATGAATTGCAGTATATTGCAAGCAACACGGATGTTATTGTGACTGGTTGGCTGACATTCGATGAAGATGTTAAGGAAGAGGTTTTCAAAGAGCTGCGTATTGCTAATTGGAAAGATATTCTGTCCAATAGTGATATTGAAGAGATTCTGTTAAATCCAACTTTAGATGGATTGCAGAAAATCGTTGACATTGAAAATCAGACCTACTTTGACAGAGTTAGAATTGCTATGTTTAAGCTGAACAGCGAAGGTATTGATGTTAGCAATAAAGTTGTTCGCATCGTAAATCAGAGATACGATGAACTGAGAAAACGGCAGAGACATAGTTCTATTGTTTTAACAAAGAAAGACACTCAGAATTATGCAACTCCTGATGAAGTAAAAGAATTATCCGCACAGAACGCTTCTCTTCAGGCTCAGATTGAGGAGATGAGAAAAATGATGGAGCAGATGATGACCTCTCAGAATAGCAATGCTGCTCCAACTTCTGAATCAGAACCTGCAACGACTACCACAAGAAAAACTGGTAGACCTAAAAAGACTGTATAATAAGGAGGTGCTTATGGGACAGACCACATCCTTTGATTTGGTTATTGAACGTCTGCTTCATAAAATTGAAAAGGATAGAGATTTCTTTGAACATTATAATCTTTCTGTCTCGCAAGTACAAGAACTTGTTACGGAACAGGCAACTGGTTATCTGTATGATGCAATAGATTTATTGACATCGAGATGTGAACCGGAAGTTGATTTTTACGATTATGATATAGAAGTAAGACGATTTAATTTTGAATTAACTCAACGTGAAGTTGGACTCCTCGCTTCTATTATGTATGAGGTGTATTTTGAACGAGATGAAGCTTTATTAAAAGCATTTAAAATCAGAATGACTCCTTCTGACTTGAATCAGTTCTCTCCCGCTACGGAAAGAAAAACATTTGAGGATATGCTTTCTCGAATAAAGCAGGAAAACATCAATAAAATCTCAAAATATATATCAACTGATAGAAAAACTGGACAACGAAAAACGATTGATCATAGTCAGTATGATTATTCGTAGGAGGTGCTTATGGATATAAGGTACTTCCAAAAGATTAATGATACTTATAAATCTAGCAGCAAACAAGAGACGGATTTATATTTATTAAACAGGCAAGTGAATAGGTATTTTGATGATACAATTGACTATCATACGGTACTTAAAAACGGTGAACCATTTGAACTTTTGATTATAAAAGATACGGATGGAAATACTTTTAAAAAGAAAATTAAATCCAAACATGAATATCCATTTAATTTAGGAGACTATGTTATGTTTGGAAATCAATGTTGGATTGTATATTCTTTAGATCCAGATGATAAAACATATCATAATGGGTATATGTATTTGTGTACCACTACTTTGAGGTGGTTGAATGATAACGGAGAACTGGTTGAACGACCATGTTATACGGAAGATTTTACCAAATACAGTTCCGGCGTAGACGGAAATCAGACAATTATTGTAGGTGATAATCAATACGGCTTAACGCTGCCAGTTGATAATGAAACCAAAAAATTGAGAAGAGATAAAAGATTCGTTATTGATTTAGAAGATGCGGAAATTCCAGATGTATATAAGCTCACAAACAAAAAGGTGAATTTATCAAATAATTTGTCATTTGGTCGAGGTGCATTAATGACCTTAACTGCATCGTATGATTCTTATAATGAGAAAACTGATAAGTATATCGAAAAACCAAATGGTGAGCATGTTTGGGTTTGTGACTACTTCTCTCCCACTCAACCGTCTGTTCCAGAAATTCCACCAGAAGATTCAAAAGTCACCGCTATTATTTCCGGAGGTTCTACGCTTCGTGTTGGGCGCAATAAGTCCTGGTCTGTAAAGTTCTATGACGAATCCAATAACGAAGTTCAAGACGTCTCGTTTAAATGGAATATAAAATCAGATTATGATTTAACAAAAACTGAAACTGAAAATAAGATCCAATTTAGGATTGATGATGAGAACTGCATTGGCGGTTCTTTTTTATTGCAGGTATTATCACAAAAAAAAGAAGTGCTTGCAGAAACAAACATAACTATCGTAGAGGGCTTTTTGTAAAGGAGTGATTGGAGAATGGGGAAAGCCAGAAGTTATGAAATAATTGAATATCGGAAGAAAATCTTCCAAGCGATTGTAGATTCACCGGAGTTGGTAAAACTGCTTGGCGAAGAAGATTCCGAAGACCCGGCTGAGACAATTCCTTACAATAAGTCATTTCCACATGAATTTGTCCCAGATACGATAACCAGTACCGATAAGTATGTAAACTTCGACATGGTTGCATACCTCGATACAAAAAATAATGTTTTTAAAGATATTACCGTTTATTTTTATGTTGTCTGCCATAAAGCTGTTGTAAGAATGGACAAGCATAGCCTTGATTTATGGTACGACAAAGTTACTTGCGCATTAGATGATATTTTCTCTCAATCTGATATCCTCGGCATTGGCAATACTATGCAGTTAGTATCCAATGTGCCTTATCTCCCACATAAAGATTTTAAAGGTCGTTTATTGAAATTTACAGTAAAGGATTTTAAGAACGGAGCAAAATATGGTGCTTAAACTGTTTGCTCTGTTGGAGAAGTTGGCTCTTGAACAGTATGAGAAAAAGAATGCTATTCATGAGAAGCCAGAAAAAAGAATCTATGCGGGTGACGGTCACAGTTGGCTTGAAGCTGACAAAATCTATGTTACAGACAAAATCTATATCCGCATTCCGACCGTTGGAGAAATTCTTGATAATGATCAGTCCTATTACTCTATGGCATATCACCTGACCATGTCTCCTTTTCAGTATATGGTGCAGCTTGATGATATGCATATAGATTACACGGAAATTACTGACTATGAGTTATTTCTATTGCTTTTTCCGACATTAGGGAAAGGTGACTTATCTCTTATTTTCGGAGATTTGGACACTGCTTCTTATGAGGTAAAAGTAAATGTGGAAAATAATCTTCCGGTGCTGTATTCCAAGGAAAACGGAACGATTATAGATGAGTTTGTATATAACAAAATTGCCGACACTTTGCGGAAAATTCATAATCTTGAGAAAGTGCGTTCTAAGCCAGGTAATGAAGAAGCAAAACGGTATTTGCTCGAAAAAGAGCGCAAGAAACAGAAACGAAGTGCGAAAAAACCATACTCTTCTTATTTGGAGAAGTTGGTACTTGCATTAGTAAATTCAAAAGAATTCAAGTACAACTACGAAGAAACGATGAACCTTTCGATTTATAAATTAAATCAAAGTTTCAAGCAATCACAGGTTCGAATTGCCTTTGATAACACGATGATTGGAGTTTATGCCGGGACGGTAGATACTTCAAAGTTGGCAGATAAATCCTGTCTGTCTTGGATTCAATTAGATTAAAGACCTCATTGTAGGTCTTATTTTTATACGCAAAAAAGGAGGAATAAAAATGGCAGATATTGATGTTAGCAAATTAGTCATGGTCTCTATGGATCAGATTACTACATTCAACAATGCAAATGAACTTGAGTTCGTCATGGATGAAATTACAGAAGGTTCTATCAGCAACACTGAGGAAAAAGTTGATGTAACTGGTAAGGCAGGTCGTAAGATCGGTTCCTTAAAGAGAAACAAGGCAGTTACCGTTACTGCTACCAACGGTGTTATCGTAGGTGGTGCTATGGCTGCACAGACTGGTTCTGAGATTGAGCATGGCACCTTCAAGGTTCGCAAGACCGAAATCGCAACCGTAAAGAGCAACAAGGCAACTATCGAGGGCACTCCGGTTGGCACTACTGGCGCAGAGATTGGTTACGCTTATGTGAAGAACGCAAGCGGCACTCTTGGTAAGAAGTATGAGCAGGCTGCTGATGCTGAAACTGCTGATAAGTTTGCTTTTGCAGGAAAAGATTTAACTTTCCATACTGGTGATATCGAGGACGGTACTGAGATCGTTGTGTTCTACGATGAGGAAGTAACCTCTGCAAAGATTACCAATGAGTCTGATGTATATAGCAAGACTCTTAAAATGTATATTGATGTTACTTGCCAGGATATGTGTGACAAGGTTTACCATGGTCAGTACATTATCAACAGAGCTGATTTCAGTGGCGAGTTTGAGTTCAGTTTCGGCAATGATCCGGTAGTTCATTCCATTACTGCTGAGTCTCTCGCTGGTGGTTGCGGCGGCAAGTCTAACCTGTGGGAGTTCATCGTTTACTAATTTTAGTAAGTGTTCCATTCGGGAGGGTTTCACGCCCTCCCATATTCTTGTAAAGGAGCGATACCGATGTACAAAGTACAAAAACAGTGTAAAGCTTGCGGAAAATGGTATACTCCATGTGCAGACTGTGAAAACGACAACACTGCTTTTCATTGGCGCACAGTAGCATGTTCTCCTGAATGTGGCAGAAAGTATTTTGCCATGGTGGATGCCGCAAGAAATAAAGAGAAACAGGCTGATGATTTTTCGGCTTGTATGAATGCTCCGGTTGAGGATGTGCCGGAAGTTAAAGAAGAGAAGACGGTTTCTAAAATTGTTTACAAGAAGAAACCAAAGAATATTGAAGAAAGAGAGCAGATTGGATAAGAGGTGGGGTATATTAAACACTCTTGCAATCTGGGGTTGCTAGTTTAGTATATCCCATTTTTTTACGATTGACGTGTTTGTGTATGGAAAGAAAATATAAATGGGACAAAGAGTATCACACTTCTTTTCTCGACGAATATTTATTTTTGAAACGCAAAGGCATTCGGTATGAATGGGTTTATACAAATGAAGACGGGATTTCTGTCTGGAAATATAAGAAAACCCGTACATTATGGCTTGCCTTAGCGGAAATGTATAGAGATAAAAAATACGAAAGTTAGGTTGGTGGAGATGACCACCGTAAAAATAGATGACGTACTGGTGATGAGGTGTCAGACATAGATGACGAAAAATAGTCCAGCAAGTCTACTGTTTTCCTTACATCTGTGGAGGTAGCTTTATGAATATCAACTGGAAAGTCAGATTTAACAGAAAGAATATTATGTTTTTGGCACAGGTAGTTATTTCTGTATGTGTACCTGTACTGACCTATTTTGGTTTACAGGCAAGTGACCTAACTACTTGGGGTGCTGTCTGGAATACGTTCGTTCAGGCAATCAGTAATCCGTATGTTGTTATTATGGCACTCGTTTCTTTATTTAACGCAGTAACCGACCCGACAACGAAGGGCGTGAGCGACAGCAAAGACGCTTTAACTTACGACCAGCCAAAGTAAAGGTAGGTGGCGTATGGAAGCGATCACTGAACTGTTTGGATTAAATTATCAGACTATCCTTTTAGGATTCTTCGCTATTCTGGTAGCTGTGAAAGAATTTTTCGAGATTCGTGATTGGTACAAACATAAGTTTGGCATAAAAACGGCGGCTGATGAAGCAAAGGAATCTATT
The DNA here is from genome assembly GCF_003477935.1 of Clostridium sp. AF32-12BH. NCBI lineage: Bacteria > Bacillati > Bacillota > Clostridia > Eubacteriales > Clostridiaceae > Clostridium > Clostridium sp. AF32-12BH. Next base: position 182,625 of record NZ_QUEH01000007.1, read on the forward strand.
GAGGGACGTATCGCCATGTTGGAAAAACATGACAAGTGGCAGTACGAGGAAATAACAAAAATTGCTCAGGGTGTTGAAGACATTCGTAGAAGCCAGTTAGACTCAACGATTGATCAGCAGCGTTGGGAAATCTTAGACTTCTCTTCCGCTCTTATGGGTGGAAGAAAATACAATCGAGAAAGCTTTGACCATGTGTACCGGATTTATGAGAAATATGAAAATGTTCTCCGAGAAAATCACATGACCAATGGTTTTGTAGATGATTCTATGAAAATTGTGGCTGAGTATTATAAGGCTCAGTTTACGGAAAATTTGAAAGAAAATTAAAACTGGAAAGGACGGTTTCTATATTGGAATCGTCCTTTTCTTATGAGGAAGTGAATCAGAAATAGCAAAAACTAGAACAAAATTCAAGGTATCAACAACGGCCAAAGGAATTAAAGATAGGCAGTCTGCTGATTTCAAAACTGGCGAAACTCTGACATTTATGAGCAAGTTAGAGAAGAGGTATTACGAAGAAGTTGTTGTGCCGGGAATGAAAAGTGGTCTGCTCACGGACTACAAACTACAGGTAAAATACAAACTACAAGAATCTTTCAAATACAAGGGAAAGACAATAAGAGAAATAAATTATATCAGTGATTTTGATTTATACTATGCCGACGGTCATTTCGAGGTAATTGATACTAAGGGAATGAGTACGGCAGATGCCAGAATAAAAAAGAAAATGTTCCACCATGAATATCCAGACATCGACTTTAAGTGGTTATCCTGGACGAAAGCAACTGGTTGGATTGAATACGACGAGCTACAGAAAATGCGTCGTGATGCCAAGAAGAAAAAGAAAGCTAAGGAGTGATTGAGTTATGATGATTATTAATTATTTTAAAATGAAAGCGGCAGAAATTAGATTAAAACTGATGTTCTATACCAAAATTGAAACACTGATTTCAAATCAGAGTGAAATCGCAGAAACGATTCAGAAATTATATATTGCAATGCAGGGTAAGTCTGTACAGGAGTTGCAGGAAAGCTTTATCCATGAACTCGCGCAGATTATCCATGACGAAAATCAGAAAGATAAGAAAGACGGCGAGAAAAACGATGAGCCGCTTTATAAGTAATCTCGATGATTTACAGAAAGTTCTAAAACCATATTTAATCAAGGCTTTAGAACTGACCCGTGATGAGATTTTTGAAATTGTTTCTGATAAGGTAGTTGAATACTACGAGGAACCAGTGTTTCATAATTCACCGAAAAATGAGCCGGTTTATTACAGCCGTACATATCAACTTCTGGAAGAATTAACTGGTTTTCCAGTGGAACAAAATGGAAATAGTTTGAGTTTTGAAGTCGGTTGGAGTACGGATTATCTTAATTTTCAGTACGCCGGAAATCCACAATGGAAACGTAATGTTCTGGCAACTGGTTTGGACGTTTTGAAGTATATGAACAGCGGTTCTCACGGTGGAACTATTGACGGCAACCATAATTATTTTGACGAAGCTTTGGACGAAATCGAATCCAAATACGGCGGAGTCATAGAACTTTTTAAAACAAATTGCAAAAAGGTCGGAATGCCGATCAGATAACTTTGGGAGAGTCAGTGTCACAGCTACTCTCCTATTCTTGTGCCAAAAATTAGAGCGAATGGAAAGGAGAATATAATGGCAGATACAGATTTTAACATTGGGTTAGTCGCCCAATTAGACCCGGATAAATCCAAAACAGAAATCAATAGTGATATACAGGATTTACAGAAGAAATTAGATAAACTGAAACTGAATGCTGAGATTGATCAGAGTCAGTTGGACAATTTAAAAACCAAGATTGAGAATCTGAGTATGAAGTTAAATGATGTCACCATCTCCGCTTCTGCTCTTACAAATTTGGTAAATCAGGTCAATAATGCTTTACAGAGTATTCAGATTAATAATATTAATATTAGCGGTGGCGGTCGAAGTGGTGCTCAGAATGCAGGTCAACAGCTTGGCAAAATTATCTCTGATTCTGCTGAGAAAAGCATCGAAGCACTTTCCTCACAGGGCATTGATAAATATTTTAGAGTAAGTCCAAAAACATCTAATCAGTTTAAATCTGAAATGTCGAAGTTAGTTCAGGAGTGGACAAACGGAAAAGGTGAATTAAAGGATGTTCAAATACAGACTAGAACCGCCTTTGATGAGAATGTGAATGCGACATTTGAAAGACTTCACCAGGCAACAGTTACTTATACAAATGACTTGAATGAAGTTATCAGAAAAACAATTGCGTGGAGACAAATTGGTGTCACTCAAGATACGCAAGGTAATATGATTCCTATTCGTGGTTTTGTAGAAGTGGCGAGTCAGTATTCCAAGTCAATGAATACTGTTAATAAGCAGACTGATAACTTTATTAATAAACAAAAGACGGCAGTTAGTCGTTTTGAGAACGTATCAGCCTCTATCCAAAAGGGTTATTTAGACAAAAACGGTTCAAAGCCAATTAAAGACCTTGGAAACATTGCGGAATTAAATAATCAGTACGGTGAAGTTCAGACTGCTATCGAAAATCTGAAAAATGCAAATCAGAGTACATTCACCGATATGTACAATGAGGTATCTCGACAGGTAAGTATCTTAAAAGATATGGTCAAAGAATACCGAAATGCTGAAAATGTTGCTAGTAGTTTAAAGGGTACTGACTTCGTATCTGGTAAAAAGATTGCGGGCGAGAATTATAAGAAGTACAAAGCTGTTGCTGAAAGATACGACGGAACAGAAGTAACAAGATCAAGTCTTGAAACCGCTTGGAACAACATAACAGATAAAGCCAGTCTCGATGCATTTACAGATTCTCTTCGTGTTGCTAATGCAGAATTAAGCAAATTAAAAACTTCCGTTAATGAAGCGAATAAAGCTGAAAAGGTAGAGATAAAAGCCGACGGTTTAAAATCAACTTTAACAAGTTTGCAGAATCTTGATTCAGAATTCTCAACTTTTGAAGCTGATATTAATGGAGCAAAAGTATCCATAACAAGTTTGAACAATGAACTTGAAAACGTAAAAACTCCTGGTGAATTAAGTGTTATCAATGAGAAATACAAGGCGTTTGTAGAAGCTGCTAAAGCGGCTGGATTACAGGTAAAAGAATCTTCTGTTAAAGAAGCTGATGCTTATGATGTGGCATATCAAGAATTAAAGAAATTATATGATTTAAAAATTCAGTATGCTAAAATTGGCTCAAACAAGGATTCTGACTACTACTATCCTACTGCAATCTCGAAACAGGAAGAGGCTTACCGTCAAGCAAAATCACAAACTTCTACACCTGAAAACTGGGATATTCAGAAACGAATGGATTTAGAGAATCAAGAGTATCTGATGCAACAAAAATTGCAGGATGCTTATGATAAAACTAATGCCAAGTTGGAACAGATTCAGTATAATATTGATACCGAAGCTTATTCCGCTCAGATTGCACAGGTGACATCCGAAGCAAAAAAATTTGACGATTCTATATCATCAGAAAAGATTGAACAATACAAAATATCTTTGGTAGAGCTTCAAAAGGCTTATGAGAAGATTAAGTCTACTAAGGGTGATGAAAGAGTTTCTGCTGAAAAAGAATATCAAAAAGCACTTCAAACCAGTAAAAATATCCTTACTCAAGTGCGAGCAGAATATGATAAAACCAATGACCAAGTTGCTGAATTGAAAAGAACTAATCTGGCTGAGTCTATGCAAAAATGGGCTGACAATAATACAAAAGCCATGGGAAGATACGGTGAAACAATTCAGGAATGTATCAATAAACTGCGTGACCTTAGTTCTGTAATGTCAAATGCTGAATTTACTTCGATGCAGAATACTTTCGGTAGTGTCAAATCTTCCGCCAGAGATGAAGGTTTGCTCGGAATGTCAGTGTTTGATAAAGTCAAGAATGCTTGGCAGAAATTTGGTGGTTGGAGTTTTGCAACTGGTTCTCTTATGACTGCTATTAATAAGACAAAGGAAGCGGTTGTAGAATTTAAAAATCTTGACGATATTATTACAGAAATCAGTAAAACCTCAGATATGACTACTGAGGAATTGCAGAAGCTTGGGAAAGCTGCTTTTAATTCTGCAAGTGATTATGGTAAAAACGCGTCTGATTATTTAAGAGGCGTTATGGAAATGTCCCGTTCTGGTTTCTATGGTGAACAGGGTGAATCCATGGCGAAACAGTCATTGCTTGCACAGGCGGCAGGTGATATGACTGCTGAGTTGGCAAATAACTATGTCATTGCCACTAATGCTGCTTATAAGTTCAACGGTGAAGCAGAAAAGATTAATGATGTAATCGACGGACAAAACGAAATCACCAACCGAAACTCTGTTGCCATGCAAGATATGGCAGAAGCTATGTCGGAAGCTGGCACAGTAGCATCCAGTTACCGGGTTTCCATAAAAGATTTATCAGCAATGATTGGTACTATTGAAGCTGTTACCAAATCTGGCGGTTCAGAAGTCGGAAACAGTATTAAGTCTATCTTAATCAACTTACAGAACGTATCTTCAAGTAAAATCGTTAAAACTCTTGATAAGGCAAATGCTTCTATGACCGAAATGGTTAACGGAGCAGAAAAACTTAGAAATCCTATTGAGATTTTGAGAGACTTGGCTGATACATTTACAAAACTTGATGAAGACGATCCATTAAGAGCCGAAATTCTTACAAATGTAGCGGGCAAATACCAGGCTTCGAAGCTGGCAGCATTGCTTCAGAACATGACAATGTTTGATAAGATGCTTGGTGATTATGGCGACGGTTCTGGAAGTGCCATGGTCGAGGCTCAGAAGTCTGCTCATAACTTAACTGGTGAGTTAAATACGCTTGGCAATACATGGAAAAGCGTTGTCAATGATTTCGTAGATGCTGAATTTCTGACAGATTTAACTCGCATTTTAAATGATTTGTTATCTGTCGTAAAATCATTTACAGGTATTTTCAAACAGGGAACAATTTTCTCTGTTTTAGCCGGAATAGCCGGAGCAAAAGGTTCGGGGTTAACTAAAGTTTACCAGCCTATTTCTATGAGATTATGTAATAATGCCATATAATCAAAATAGAGATATATTGCGATTTGATGCCGTTCATCGAGCAATCCGTACCTAGAATTTTATATTCTAAAAATGTTGAATATCGGGGGAAGCCGTAGCCTAGAAATAGGTCGTCGCACACTGCAATAAAAGCTTATGGAAACATAGGTGTGTGTTTACTTAGGAAACGAAAACGGTAGTCCCGACACGTTATAAATGCTAATCGAAAGTGTGATTTCGAGATGTTATATCGTGCGAGAGGCTGACAAGATACGATCGGATATAGGCGTAATTATATTCGATTGCAATATACATGATCCACCTGGGAGAAATTCCTGAGAAGCGAATAGGGATACGGAAAGTAGTTAATACTACTGCCCTACTTAGTACATATCACACAACTTTATATGAAGCTTGGAAATTCATATAGAGAATAAAAGAATGGAGCCGCCATAGAGACGACTCCATGAATAAAGAAACTTTAAATAATGAAGAAATTGATTTAGCCGATGATTGGATTTAGTGATTGTAGTTATTGCTTGTCATAGAAGTTCGCTTCGAACTCAATAGTTGTAGTGACTGGGTTCAGTGCAATGTGGATGCGCTGTACGTCGGCACAAACAACTATCACGATTGAGATAGAAGTTATACTCACAAGACTTGCAATATATTTGATTAGTTTGGTTTTTCTCTTCATTTTTCACCTCCTTCCTGTACGTGACATACAAGAAAGGCGTGAAAATGGGAGAATACCCTAGAAGTGAATTAATCACTTAGAAACGTCCTTTCTGGCACATGATGTACCATCTTTCGGCTCATGTAAAACACTACCACCGGCTCCACACCGACCGAATTACCGCAAGTACATTCATTTGGTGGTCTTATGAATATAATTCAGATGAACTTATTCTACTATAATTTGCCAATTTTTGCATTCAGAACATTTGTTCAATATTTACAAAACTGGCAGTATATGCTAATCTATTCTTGTCAATAATATTCTTCAAAGAAAGGAATGAATGATAATGGCAAGAGGACGTAAAAATTATACTTTGGAAGAACAGTTAGATAAAATCACAGCTGAAATTAACAATATGGAATCATCTCTCACTGAGTTAAAAGCAGCGAAAAAGGAAATTGAAAAGGAGATAAAAACTAAAAGACTCGAAGAGCTGAATGACTTAATTGAAGCAAATGGAATGACTTTCGATGAAGTCAAAGAGTTATTGAAAAAAGACTGACAATAAAGTTTAAGAGAGCCTTAACTGGCTCTCTTTCGTTTTGTTAAGCGTATTTGATTACCAGAATCAAAATAGTTACTGCAATAACAAACCAGATGTTAATATCATAATTGCCTTTCATAAGAATTCATCCTCCTTCTTTTGTATTTTTAAAAAATTGTTACATTTCTATTTATCCTCCTTTTTCAGCTTCAAGTTTTTTTGTTCCATTAACATCATTTTCGTTTTACCTCCTGTATATCGTTCTATTATTATTATACTAAACATGTGTTCGATTTCTCCACAGTTTTTGATAATTTTTTAAAATATCGAATATATGTTCTGATAGTATTATTATCATCATTGGAGTATAATAATGATAATATACAAAAGATCGGAGCGTAATATGGCGAATTATTTTTTATTTCTTGATGAATTGAAGTCAAATAAGGAGTATAAACATTTCTGTATTGGTGGATGCTTTGTGGAAGAAAATTATTATAGAACGGAACTTGTAAAGCGAGTAAATGCATTCAAAAGTCATATTTTTGGAAATACATCAGTTGTATTGCATGAAAATGAAGCCAGGGGTAAAAAAGGTGCTTTTAGAAAATTAGGAACATCAAAAGAAAAAGAAGTTCAATTTTGGACTGAACTTGGTAATATATATGCCGATAGCGATTTACATACTTTGTGTGCTGGTGTAGAAATGGAAAATTTGACAAAATACTATCCTACAAAAACAGAAAAGGATAGCGAATATTATATTACATTACAAATTGTTTTAGAAAATTTCGTACATTTCCTAATTGATGTTAAAGGAACTGGAAGTGTTTATCTTGAATCAAGAGATATGAATGTAGATTATGAATTGGAAAAACATTATAGTATGATAAAAGAAAACGGAACATTGTTTCTCAGTTCAGAATTAATGCAAAAACATTTGCGTTCCATTAGTTTTCCATTGAAAATTGATAATAATATTGGATTGCAGCTTGCGGATTTTGTATTAAATCCTGTAGCTAGAAATTTTCAAAATAAACAGCAACGAGAATTAAATATTTACACACATATTAAAAATAGTGCATATAATGGAAATATAGATAGACATGACAGATTTGGGCTGAAAAAAGTTTTATAAAAAACACTTGACAACTTTCTATTTATTTGATATTATATATTCGCATTGAAAATACATCTGAATGAGCCATAGATGCCTCTCGTTGTATTTTGTGCAGTTGCTTCGAATGACTTCGGGTCTCTTAGGCAACCATATATGATAAAAGCATACTCATTCCTGTACAGACTTTGTTTGTGCTAACCAGTCACTTTTATCATCCCTATGAATATTAACTGCTATGTGGAAACATATAGCAGTTTTTTGTATATAAAAAGAGTAGCAATGCCTCGCTACTCTTCTGTATTATCCCCCTAAAACATACACTTAACCAGTGTTTTATAACAATCGTCGTCAATACAGATTAAAGATTTCTCTCCGTCTTTCCACTGGATTGCGACAAGATACTCTTTCGACTTCTTTCCTTTTAACCCGGCAATCGCTCCGATCCCGCCGAAAAGTGCTACTTGCCTCATATCAGCTTCAGATGTATAATATATAAAACATACAAAGGAGAAAGATAATATGAGCGAGAACGGAAATAAAAACAATTCTAATAACGAGCGAATTGTAGAGATTTCTCAGAAAACACCACAATCCAGAGTAGATTTTAACAGAGGTTCTACTACTATTAAAAATCTTGATAAAGATAGCGAAACTAAGCCAAGACAACAGAATCCATAAGGAGATGATTTTATTAAAGATATTATAGAGCTAATTCAAAACATCCCACTAATCCTACAGTATTTTGTGCCTGGATGTATGGGACTTTTACTCGTAAGCAAATTCACAAATTTAAAAATTAAAGATCTTAATTTTGCGATATTAAGCATTATATATAGTTATGCTTCATATGTATGTATTGGATCTTTTTACTCTGATTTATTAACTAAACCAGTTATGATGTCAGCTGCTTCTATTATTGTATGCTTGGTCGCATCTATATTTTTGATTATCATATTTAAAAGTAAACATGTTCAGGATGGATTAATCAAGCTTTTTAATACGAACTTAAACACTACTATTTGGGATGAAGTGATTGATTACAAAAACGGTACTAATATCAAAGTATACCTTAAGGGACGAGATTATTACATTCTTGGATCGTATAAATATCACGAAGACGGAGCAGTCGACCCATTTTTTGCAATTACCTGCTATTCCAAAGTTGATCGGACAACGTGTAAAATAGATGCATATCTCGATCATAATGGTGAATATGACAGATATTTTGTCTTTAGATTAAGTGATGTGGAATACATGGAAACGTTTTAATAGGCGGATCGTAATAGTCCGCCTATTTCTATATCCTATTCGTGTCCCATAAACGGTAATGTAACAATAAATAATATTACGAATATAAGAACAAGAATTCCTAAATTTTTAATTATTCCTTCTAAGAGCGACGGATCTCCGGTGAGAGCCGCGTACAACGCCTAGCAAACCAATAAAAATACCAAAATCATCTTCTACCATCCCACTAAAAATCACTTCCACACCCGTTACAATGCCACTGCTTTCCTATCTTACCGCTGAACAGACCAAACAATCCTATTGACACTGCTTTACTCATGCCGCTGATTTTTGAGCAGTTAGTTCCGCCGCAATACGGACATTTTACAGTTGGCTGAGAAAGATAATTGGCTTTAGGTGGAATTTTCGGCATTTGCGAAATCCGGCGTTCATATTCATCTGGGTCGTGATATTTCAGTTCAATGAGTTCCTTTGTCAGTTTTGGATCTCTGGTTACATTATGGATGGCAAATACATCTTTCATTTTTACTTCACCATTACCATCTTGAATTATTTTTTCCAGCTGTTTATTGTGACAATGTCGACATTCGGTTGATTCATCAGTATTTAGTTCACAACAATTCATGCAGATCAGCATACAATACCTCCTCTAATAATTTGTCCAAGCATCTTATTAGAGATATTATACCACTTTCTTTTCTAGTAGTAAACTTTACGGAGAGTGGAAAAGTTACATCAAGTATTGTAGATTATGTTCGTGAAAAGTTTGGTGAACAAAGACAGCTGCAAGATGCTTACAAAGCAATAGGGAATATGACGCCCGATGTTGCGAATAATATCAAGAGTTGGGAAGAATGGAGTAAGCAGATTGGCACGACAAATCAACGAGCGATCCAATTCTTTAAATCTGTAGATAATGGTGGCAATTCGATTAGAGATTTAGAGTCTCATATCACAACCGTATCGTCATTGACTGCAAATTTAGGTAGGGCATTATTAAACGCAGCAACAAATTTTGGTGTTACGTTGGTTGCCGCTCTCGCATTTAGAGCTGCGTATGCAGTGTGGGATCATTTTGCTCATAGGATTGAGAATATTAAAAAGGCTTCCGATGAAGCTAAAAACAGTATCCAAGATTTACGTGATGCTTTTAATAACCAGAAACAATTAGTTTCCGATGTGGCTAGTTCTTATGAAAAGCTTTCCAAAGGTGTGAATTTAAAAACTTTGGAGAATGTTGGTCTAAGCAATGATGATTACCAGGAATTTCTTGATATCAATAAACAACTTGGCGATGCTTTCCCGCAGCTTATTTCTACCATTAATGAAAATGGCGATGCTGTTTTAACTCTTGGTCAGAATGGAAGGGCTGCTTCCGAAGACTTAAAAGAGTTATTAAAGCAAGAGGAAGAATTACAGAACTATAAGATTGCAGAAAACATTGAGGATTTGTATGCTGGCGTAAAGGTTCAGATACAGGAAACGCAAGCTGCTGCTGAAGAATTAAAGAAACAAGCCGAAGAAACCAATAAGGTAATTGAGGATTTTAAGAATCCAGACCTGAATGATATTTTCTCTTTCAATGGTAATATCGGAAATGAAAACGATCTGAAACGTCTTAAAATATATCAGGATGCTGTAAATAAGTTTTATAATGACTTATCAGCAGAGAATAAATTAAAATATCAGGATATATTATCTCCTGCTGCTCTTACTCCGACTTATAGTGGTGCGGACGGAACTGCATTTCAGTTTGTTTTAAATGCTGTTACTCTGACGGACGATGAAAAAACTACCTTGAGTGCTTTAATTAAAGATGAAGCAGGATCGGTTGCTTTCGAGTTGAAGGATTCTTTGGGAACAGCTATCGCAGAGCAAGCTTCCAATTCTAGCGCATCTGACTTAGCGTGGAAGGATTTCATTTCTTCGCTTGTATCTGCAATGAAGTCGAAATCTTCATTTAAAGAATTAGGTGATGTTGACCCAGCGCTTCAAAATATTGCCGTACAGCTTGTTCAAGGATTACAGTCAGATGTTGTAGATCAAATGTGTGATGATCCATTTAGTTATATCTATACTGAAATACTTGGGCCATTAACAGCTTTGGGCGAGAATGATGAAGTGCATCAGCAGGTTGTAAATGCTTTCAATAAATTGTTGAATTTAGACAGCAGCGACCTTGCGCCGGATGAATTAAATTCGTATGTAGATGCGCTGATTCAGCAGATTGCAACTCTGTTGAATAAGAATCCTGTAGAATTAAAAGTTCAGCTTGGTTTTGGTGGAACAGACGATTTGGCAAGGAATTATACCAATGCCGTTAATATTACCAAAACTCAATATGGCGACCAGGACAAGAATTATGACTGGGACGGTTGGTTTAAGCGTGCGAAAATTGATACACAGGAAGAAATTGACCAGTGGAATAAAATTCGTTCCGAATGTGATGATGCAACGGAAGCTAGGAAAAGATATTTTAAGCAGAACAATGTCATCAATCGCGGTGGTACTCTTGGTCAGGAACTTGATAGTATCAGTGCGTTAAGTGACGGGTTTGAAGCTTTAGAGAAGATTTATGATAAAATGAATAATAAGAAGCCATTTGACTTCTCTTCTCTCACGGATTCTAAATTCACCAAGAATTTTAATATCCCGGAACTTCAAGATGAGTACAATGATTTTATGACGACCATTGCGAAGTCGCCTAAGAATTTCGATGCTTGCAAAGCTTCTCTGGATAAGTTAGTAACTGCCTATGTCTACAATTCTGATGCAATTACAAATCTGAATGATGACAATGCGGCGGCGGCGCAGCAATATTTAGAGTTGTTAGGCATCACAAATTCCGAAGCTCTGGTTGAGACGGAATTGGCTCAGAAACACGCAGCCGTAGCGTTGGCGACTATGGATTTGACAGCCGCAACCGAAGAAGAAGGAAATCAGCTTGCAGATTCTATTTCTAAGCTGGCCGATGAAAGCGAAAGTACGGATGAAGCTAAACGGTCATTCATGTTGTATGCTGCTGAGAAATTAGCATCTAACCTTGCTATTGACCCGAAAGGCGATATTTCCGCTCTCGCTGCTATCGTAAACACTCTTGGTCTTGCTACAAACGCGTGGATTAAATATTACCAAGCGAAACGTGAAATGCAGGCTATGGACGCAGCCGGGTTGTCGGTTGATGCTTCTGGTTCTGGATATCATACGTTCTATACAGATAAAAATGGAAATACCTTGACCGATGCGGAAGCTGCTTCTCTTCGTGCAAATGGTGGATTGACCTATGCACACAGAGTCTACGGCGATGCCTATAAACAGAGAAATGATTCGATTGTTAATATGGCTGAAAATCTCGCTAAAGATTTTGAGGAACAAGCAAAGACCATGGCTGCTTATCAGCCTACTGGTGCAAAATCGTCCGGAGGTTCAAATAAAGGCTCTGGTTCTAAAGAAGGCACTGAGTTCGATTGGATTGAACGGAAAATTAATATCATTAATGAGAAAATTGAGACAACCAAATCAAACATCGAACAGCTTGTCGGCTACAAGGACAAGAATGCCGAGACTGATACTGCCCTCGATTTAATGACTCAGAAGCTCGAAATCCTTCAGCAGATGTCCGACGCTTACATGAAGTCTGCTAATGAAATTGGTCTTTCAGAAGACTACATAAATCGCATCAAAAATGGTGATGATTTTGTAGAGGAGATTGGAGACAGGGATATTGCTGACAAGGTTAAGAAGTATCAGGATCTCTATGATAAGGCACAGGACTGCACCAAGCAGATTTCCGACCTTAACAAAGAGATTAAGGAAACTGCTCTCTCTGAATTGGATAACATCATCGACCAGTATGACCAGTTAAATGATGTTCTCTCCAAACCGCTTGATACTCAGCTTCAAATTCTGGATTGGCACAAGGCTTCCGGTACCATGGAAGTTGTTGCTGATGACTATATCGCTCTTGGCGAAACTCAGAAGCAAATCGCTCAGAATGCCCGTGAGGAATATGATCGACTTGCCGAAAAGATGAAGAAGCTGAATCTGAAAGAAGGTTCGGATGAATGGAAGAAATACAATGACCAGTTGATCCAGTGTAAGCAAAACATGGTTTCCGCTGCACAGGCAGTTGAGGACTATAAGGATCAGATGAAGGATCTTGTTTACAAGGAACTCACTGATTACAAATCCAAGATGGATTCTATCAATAACACTATCTCCACTATGACCGATCTCATTGGAGATACAAAATTGGTAGATGAAACTGGTAAATTGACTGATCGTGGTCTTGCTCAGATGGCTCTGTATGCACAGCAGTTAGCCAATGCAAAACAGGAAGCGGCTGAGTATGATGAGGCAATCAAGTCGTTGGCTGATGCGCTTGATTCTGGGCTTATCACCCAGGACGAGTACAATTCCATGCTCTCCGATTACCGTTCTTCCCAGGAGTCCGCTGTAAGTGCAACCAAAGATGCTCGTGATGCTATTATCTCTCTTGCAAAGGAAGGTATCCAAGCTGAAATTGATGCTCGTAAGGAACAAACCGACGCAGCCATTGAAGCTCTCGATGCTGAAAAGGATTTGCATGACTATACCGAGTCTATCAATGAGAAACAGAAAAATATCACTACTTTGCAGAAGAAAATTGCTGCTCTCTCTGGTGCTACTTCCGGTGCGGAATTGGCACAGAGATTACAGTTGGAAAATGATTTAGCGGATGCTCAGAAAGACCTTTACAATACTCAGTATGATCATAATCGGGAAGAACAGAAAAAGATGCTCAATGACGCTTATGATGCTTACGAAAAAGAAAAGAACGACGAGATGGATGAACTCGACTCCAATCTTGCCGCTCAGGAAAAGGCAATCAATAAGTATCTGAGCGAGGTCAAAGCAAATTATAAGACCGCCTACAAGGTGTTAAACCAGTATGGTGACGAATATAATCTGTCTGCGACCGAAGATCTCACTACACCGTGGGAATCTGGTTCCAGCGCTGCAAATCTGTGTGCGGATGCAATCGGTGATGCGGTAGCAAATATCAACTATGAGATTTCCAATATTGATATTTCTCCTCTCGAAGAACTGATCTCCGCTATGCAACAGTTGGCTGACTATGGAATTTCTGGTTCTGGTGACGGAACGCAGTCATTCAAAGACGTAACTGGCGAAGGTAAATGGCACAAAGGTTCCGGCGGTCGTTATTGGTATGGTAACTCTAATGAAGATTATGTATCAGGTGGAATTTACACCATTGAAGGTCAACAGTATGGTTTCGGTGACGACGGCTATATGTTTGAAGGCTGGAATAACGAGTACGACGGTAACTGGCGCTATTTCCAGAAAAAAGACGGTTATATGGTTAAGTCCGACTGGGTACAGGATAAAGGCAAGTGGTATTATCTTGATAAGAATGGCGCAATGCTGACTGATTCGGTCGTTAAAGATAAGAACGATTCCAACAAATACTACTATGTCGATGACAATGGTGTGTATGACGGGAAAGAACTTACTTATGACCAAGTAAAGGCAATGGGTCTTAAAGTTGGATATCGCAAAGGAACGAAATCTGCTGATAAAGGTTGGCACGCTGAAGGTGAAGACGGATATGAGCTGATAGAAGCAGATGACGGAACGATGCTTAGAAATTATCATGGCGGCGAAACTGTATTCACAAAGGCTATGACTGATAATCTCTGGAACTTCTCAAAGAATCCGAATATGTTCGTTGATGATTTGAAGAGCAGTCTCGCTACTGACGTTCCTATGATTAATAACAGTATGGCTCAGAATATTAATATTAATATTCCTATTGCCGGAAATGCTGATATGAACACTGTCAACGCAATTAAAGAAATGCTTCCGGAAGAAATGAAGAAGTATGCTACTGGCCCAATGTTTAGAGATATTCAGAAGGCTGGTAGAGGTTATCGTTAAAATAAAGGGAGTCACCTGTTATTGGGTGGCTCCTATTTCTATGTAAAAATATTTGAGGAGGTGAGGAAAATGCTATCAGATTTTACTTTTAATGGTGTCGGAAACGATGAATATGGAGTCATTTGTGTGGCTTTTGATGCTCAGACAAAAAACAATTATTCTGGTCAGAAAACAGATTTAAAAACTGAACTTTCTGGTGACGGTCGCAGATTTGAAATTTATGATCAGAAATACAGTGAGCCAATGAGCTTTAATTTTCAGATCGTGAACAAAGATATGACTTCCATTACGCCGGAACAGGAACGATATATCAATAAGTGGCTTTGCAGTAAAGGTAAATATTCGTGGATGTTTATTCAGGAATCTCGTTATGCTGACATCTATTTTGAAGCGGTTATCTCTAATCCTCAAGTTATAGATGTTGCCGGGGTTTTTGGTCTTGAATATACGGTAACTACATCTTCTGCTGTCTGCTTCAGCGATGAGCATGATGATTCGGTTACGCTGACCCGTGATGATAATTCTTTTGAACTGTTCTTATTTAACGACGATGAATGTTATGTCTATCCGAAAATTGAGATTACTTTTGCCGAATCTGGCGATTTCCAGTTAAAAAATAGCATGGAGAATGAAGATTATTATTTTGAAGTAAAAGGCGTGACAGCGGGTGAAACTATTACTTTCGATAATGAAATCCCACTTATTGAATCATCTTCTACTCCCCATGACGTTTGGAATGACTGTAACAAAAAGTGGTTCCGGCTCTTCGACGGTGAGAATACCGTATCTGCAAATCTGGCATGTACCATGAATTTAAAATATAGAGAGACAAGGAGGTTGATTGTTTATTAATGAGATTTTCATATAATAGATACCAGGAACTAGAAACTCCTCAGACCTTCCTTGCGTATCCGAATAAAAAAATAATCTGTGAAATTCCTGCCACAGACAGAAAAACGGAGTTCTCTCTAGTCAATCCTTCGACTTATAACTTCTCCATTAATAAGTATAAGGACGGAGTAAAATTCAAGTATTATGACGAGATTCAGATTGGTAGATATTTGGAATTTAGAGATTGCGCCTGGTTCAGAATTACGGACGTTTCTACTGAAGGCGACGGACTGAACGAGACATTAAGTGTAACAGCTTCTTCGTTGGAAATTGAGACTTCTCAAACTTATGTCACCGCACTTGGTTCTCTCGGTACGGATGAAGACGATCAGGGTGGACTGGATATTTACTGCCTCTATAGTGAAACGGATCAAGCTCACAGTATCCTACATAAATTCTTTGAAAAGAATCCAACTTGGTCAATGGGTTATTTTGATTCTGAAATCAAGAACGAATACCGTATTGTAAGCGAAGAAAGTATCACTTCCTATGATTTGCTAATGTCAACGGCAATGGAATTATGGGAGTGTATATTTCTGTTTGATACCTTCAAGAAAACTGTATCTGCTTATAAAGTAGAGAACGTCGGTAAAGTAACATCTATCTATCTTGCGTATCGCAACCTGATCAAGAAAACGACAATCGAATACAACATTGATGATGTAAAGACCGTGTTTTATGTAGTTGGCGGCACAGATGCAACAAATACTACATTGTCCATTGCGGATGTAAATCCGTCTGGAAATGGTTATATATCGAATTACAACTATTTCTTGAAAGATATGTCCAAGGAATTACGAGAAAAATACCAGGAATACCAGAAGAAAATGGCTGATAATCTGGAACCGTATCAGAACGCAATGGCTAAGATGCAGGAGTTGTATGATACTCTTGCTAATCTCTACAATGCTCATCCAGATAAAGAGGATTCAACCGATTGGACGCAATATGGTAGTGTTGAGCTAAAGGGGCGAATCGCCACCTTTAAAAATCTGATGAGTATTTACAACGATGATTCTTCCGGAAAGACTTATCAGGAAGCATATACAAATTATACTAACGCTTCTGCTGAATTAACTAAGCGAGAAAAACAGATTGAAGATTGTAATAACCAACTTGAAGCTGCGCAAGAGTTAGCAAAAACTTATGTTGTAAATATTCAAGATTATCTTGGTGATGAACTATATAAAGAACTTTCTTTGTTCAACCGAGAAGATACATTTAGCGATGATTCATTTGTGGCTACTGATGCTATGACAGAATCGGATGTATTTAAAATGAAGAAAGCACTTTTAGAGCATTCTCAGAATGAACTTGCAAAAGTATGTTTTCCTCAGTTTACCATGACTGTAGATAGTATCAACTTCCCAAAGATTTTCCGCTATAAGAAGTATACTGACCAGTTGGAACTCGGTAATATCGTAACTATCAATATGGAAGACGGTTATGATATTGAAGCAAGAATCTTGAAGATTTCTATTAACTGGGATAATCCTAGCGACTTCTCTCTCACTTTCAGTTCAAAGACTTCACTCGAAGATAATGTATTTGAATATGAGGAAATTAAAAACGAAGTAAGCAACTTAGGAAATTCTCTTGGAATCTCCTCTTCTGCTTGGAACAACGCATCTCAATCTTCTGCTACCATTCTGACTGATATGAGTACGTTCTTGAACGCTTCTCTGCGTGAAGTTCAAAACTCCAAAGACAACGAAGTGAATATGGACGGCACGGGTATTACTATTCGGAAATCTAATGG
Source organism: Clostridium sp. AF32-12BH (assembly GCF_003477935.1). Classification (NCBI taxonomy): domain Bacteria; kingdom Bacillati; phylum Bacillota; class Clostridia; order Eubacteriales; family Clostridiaceae; genus Clostridium; species Clostridium sp. AF32-12BH. The sequence continues at coordinate 199,867 of NZ_QUEH01000007.1, forward strand.
TGACGGCACTTATGATCCTAATCAGTTATGGATGACTCGCGGCAATATCATTATGACGGATGATGGCTGGAAATCGGTTAAGATTGCAATCGGCTCTGTCGAAATCAAAGGACAGAGAATTTTTGGCATTGCAGCGGATCAATTGATAGGGCGGATGATGATAACTGAAACCATGTATATTCAGAATAAGAATAACAGTTTCACGATTGATGATAAAGGTCTTGTCGCAAAGTCATCTTCTAATAACTTCTCTCTCACCATTAATCCAGACGATCCGTCTGCAATTTTCACTATCAAAAATGGAGACAATACAATTCTTGGAGTGGATGCTTCGGTTACTCCAAATAAATTTGTGTTCAAAGGAACACTTGAATCTACGGACGGTCATATTGGTGGCTGGACTATTGGTAAGGATTCCTTAACCGCTGATAACGGATCGGTCGGATTATCTTCCGCTCTTTCAAGTTCAATAAAAATATGGGCTGGTGGAACAGATGCGAATAATGCTCCATATCGAGTAGGTTCCGACGGCTCTTTGTATACCAGTAAAATCAATGTACAGGGTGGAAATATGCAAATTGGCAATATCTTTTCTGTAAATTCATCAGGTGTTGATATTACTGGCAGAATCACGGCAACTTCTGGTAAGATAGGTGGATTTGAAATACAAGGAAACAATCTATCTGGTGCAAAAGGCGCTCAGATTCAATGGGGTGCATTGTTTATCGATGGAGACAGCGCAGAATTAAATGATCTAATGGTAAATGGAGATTTTTATGCTGGTGGACTTTATGATAGCGGCACGGACGGAGACGGAACATGGATTGAAGCAGACGGTGGAACAATTCATACACCAGAATTATATATCAAAGCTTCCTTTTGGGGTGGCATGAGTGTTACAGAAAAGGTCGAAAAATTGTGGAATACCGTATATGGTGGCGGCTGGAATCCATGTAAACGAGACTATTCATGTGAAGAAGACACTGCATGTAAATGCGAAGGTGGAGTTTGTATTTGTGACGGCAAAGGTGATGCGCCGTGTATTGGAGAAAGCGAAATCCCATGTGAAGGTTATGACGGTGACAGCGGATGCGATAAATGTTCTTGTGATAGCAATAGCTGCGATAGTCCGGTAATTTGTTCAAAAGGAGGCTGATTTTTCTTAATGGAAATTATTAAAAGTTCCAACAAAACGATTTTCAATATTCTTGGAGAACAAATTTATTATCTGAGATATGAATATAGGAAAAGTTATTATCAATATAAAACAAATTATAATGATGTTGTTTTACTTGAAAACACTTTAACTCAGCAAATTATTGCGATGTCAAAACAAGAATATGAAAATCCTACAGATGAGATTCGTTCATTTCTTGTTCGAAATTGGTATATGCTTCCAAATGATGTTGCGGAAAAAACATTGAGTCATATGGTTGAGTCCAGCTTTAAATATAGAAACAAGGCTGATTATCATGGTATCATTGATTCTTTTGTGATTTTTACAACAATGAAATGTAATGCAAATTGCCCTTATTGTTACGAAAAAGGACGCTCTCAGCCAACAATGACTATGGAGCTGGCTACTGATGTTGTAAAATTTATTGAATCCAAACATGGTGATAACCAGGTTAATCTACACTGGTTTGGCGGAGAACCTTTGGTAAACTCTGATATTATCACATATATTTGTGGCAAGTTATCAGCCGACAATGTTCCATACAAATCTCACATGATAAGCAATGGTTTCTTATTTAATTCATTAGATATGGATATGGTTGTGAATAAATGGAAATTGAAAGATGTTCAAATTACATTGGATGGAACAGAGGAAGAATATAATAAGATAAAAGCATTTAATGGTCATTTTTCAGAAGGTTTTAAGACTGTAATCAGCAGTATTCATAAACTCGTAGATAATGGTATTCAGGTGACGATTCGTATGAATCAATCGCATAAGAATTACAAGAATCTTATTGAACTCACAAACTACATTGCGAATGAATTTTCCGATAAAGTTAGTGCATATGCACATCCTTTGTTTGCCGATAAAAACAATAAATTGACAGATGAAGAATGGTCACAGACATACGAAGGTTATATCCAACTGGACAAAGCGTTGAAGGAATGTAAATTGAGAGGTATTCAAGGAGTTTCTACACTTAGACCTCATCATTGTATGGCAGATAGTGATCATATGGTATGTATTACTTCTGAAGGGAAATTGACATTATGTGAGCATTTTAGCGAAACTGAAATCGTTGGTGATATATGGAATGGGATAACTGACACGGATTTGGTAAATGAATGGAAGGAGCCTGCGCCAGAACTTGATGAATGTGCTACATGCTGGAAATATCCAAAATGCTTCAAATTGAAAAAATGCGAAGTGTCCGATGAATGTAAATATGGTGCAATTAAATTTGAGGAATATTTGGAAGACCAGGCTATTCGAATAACTTATAAGAGGTATCTGCAAAGAGTGAATGAATCATCAAAAGTTTCCACTCAACAGCAAATTAACCTAATTCCAGATAGAGTTGTAAAATTGGCTGAGTCAGAAGTAGGATACTCTCTTGAAAATCGTGACTATGGAAATGAAATATTCGGTAAACGAAGACATTCTGGTTGGTGTCTGCCGTTTATTTACGATATTTTCAAACGAGCATACAGCGGAAACTTTAATCAAGTGTTTGGTTTTAAAAGTCTCCCGGCAGTAACTCACCAACTCAAAAAATTGTTCCAGAATCAAAACAGAATTTACAATGTGCCGCAAGTTGGAGATCTTGTTTTTTATAATCACAATGGCTGGACGGATCACATTGGTTTAGTTTCAGAAGTTGATGACACTGCACAATATTTTTCCTCTGTCGAAGGAAATGTAATTATAGACAATGTATCACAAGTTGTAAAACATGAACATATCTCAGTAAATGATGAGTCTATTGTTGGATTCGGAAGACCGAACTACAGAATAGACAAACAGGAAGAAAAGGAAGTTAAAGTATGAACTGTAAAATGAAAGAAGCAATCAATATGTATGGCACACTGGACAAGCTTTCTAAAACGACTTGTCCATTCCGTGTTACATATTGGGTAACAAAGAACATCCATGCCCTCTCTCCCACTTTTGAAGCATTCTCAAAGGAACGAGATCTGATTTATGCTGATTGTCTTTACGCGGATAAGGACGGCAACAGAGCGCATCAGAACGAGAATGGAGACTATATTCTCAACGTTAAAGAGGATAAAAAAGAGGAATGGATTAAGCGATTTGATGAACTTGATAAGTTCGATGTAGAATTTGAGCCATATCTGCTTGATATTGATAAGCTAATGGAATCTGATCCAGATTTTAAAATCGAACCACAGCTTATGACTGCTCTCATGCCGTTTATTAAGTTCTAAACTAACAATAAAATTCACATAGAAAGGAGGTTGAAAATGGCACAATTAGTCAAACCTTTAAAGGTGGATTTAACTCAGGAATCTTCGTATATTTATATGAAGGTTTCTCAGTATGAAGATAATTTCAGAAAATATCAAGTTATCTTCACAGATAGAGGAATCCCGATTAATAATCTGCGAGGAGATGAATTAATCACTCTGCATTTATGTGAATCTGGTGAGGAAAAGGAATATGCAAGCCGGGACTGCGTGTGGGAAAATGGGTATCCATATATTACATTCTCTTCTAACATGTTGAGCCGCGCCGGAGATATTGATGCAAAATTCTCTATCTATTCCAAATCTGATCCGTCACTGAGTTTTTCAAGAATGTGGCATCTAAACGTGCAGAGAAGTTTGATTGATTATGAAGGCATGATTGCTTCGGATGATTTTAGTATTCTCCATAATCTAATTGAACAGGCTCTTATGATTCCAGAATTAATTGAGAAATTCAATTTGTCACAGGATCAGATTAACCAATTAATTGTAAAAATTAACGCCGATATTGCAAGTTATCAGCAGCAGTTTACCGCGATGAAGAGCCAATGGGATACATCATTCCAGGAAGCTTTAGATGCGGTAAATGCAAAGTTAGCCGAATACCAGAATACATTTTCTACGATGGAGACAACCTGGATTAAGACGTTTCAGGATACTCTCGATGGTGTAAATTTTGATATTGCCGGTTACAGAACCGATTATGCAGTTTTAAAGGGTGAAATAACAGATTGGTACACTGAAGCACAGCAATCTGAAGAAATGCGTGTTTCAAGTGAGAAACAGCGCCAAGAAACCCTTGAAAATACTATGGTTTTGGTCGATCAAAAAATCGCTGCGAGTGACAAAGCGACCGAAAATGCAAAAACGGCAACAAGTAACGCTGACGCGGCGACAGAGGAAGCAAAGAAGCAAGCTGCTCTCGCGGAAGTGGCGGCTGCAAATGCTAAAGCGGCAACAGAAGCTTTGCATTATGAATTAATTGATTGTGACGGAGGGTATGCAAGCACCGATCCAGAAAGTTATGAAAATGACTTTAATGGAGGCGGTGCTTAATTTTTGCCTAAAAATAAATTGATATAATAAGGAAGGAGTTCGATTATGGCTTTAACAAACTTTAGACCGAGAGGCGATGTAAAAGCCAACTGGGAAGCTGCTAATCCTATTATCAAAGAGCGCGAAATGTGCATTGAATGGGAAGAAGCTATTGGAGTTGGTCAGCCTAGAATTAAATTCGGTAAATCTGGCAGTACAACGCATTATATGGACTTGGACTATGCTGTGCTGCCGATCAAACATGATACTAAGGATGGTTGGTCTTCCGCCAATCCTGTACTTGAAAAAGGTGAAATTGGTGTTGAGTGGGAAACTGTTATTGGAGAAGGTGCAGTTTGTATTAAATTGGGCGATAGAGTAACTGCATGGAATGACTTGGAGTACGCTTCTACTAACAGATTAAAAGAAATTATTGAGCCGTCCAGTGATAATGAAGCACTTGCAGTTGGCGATACTCTTCCGGCTATCGCTGGTAAACTGAATAATCAGCAGGAGTTTTTAAAGACGAAACTCGGCTATGACAGATTGGATGCACTGGTTGCTAAATTATCTGGATTATCTGATCGGGATTTTACTGGTATCATGGAATTTCTGAGTGATAGAAAATTTGACAAGGCAAACGTGTACAACGGACTGGATTCTACGAATGCTAATCTCGCACTCTCTGCCGCTGCCGGAAATAGTCTGTCAACTAAGCTCGGAACAGGAAATTTACCGACAGGTATGAATAACGTTGTTGACGGACTTACTCAGCTAAATAGTAATATGAATGAAACATTAGTAAATCGTGGGATCATATCCGGTGATTTAAATAGAGGTAAAAACAGAGGAATACTCCCCGGAATTTATGCTATCCAGTCTTCATCAACTATTATCAATGGTCCATCCGGTTTTAATGGATGGAGTATTTTTATTCAGTTCCCAGATAATCTATCAACTCAAATGATATTGGATACTGGTGGTACTAAAAAAATTAATATTAGAAAATACGCAGGAAGTAATCCAGAGTGGACTTCATGGTCTTAAATGATTATTTCGCAATAGCAAGCCATGTCAATGCAGGTGTCAAATTATTTTCACTGGCATTGGCTAGTCTGATGACGAAACCAGTTTTTGATCTATTGTTAATAAATGCAGTTATCTTACCATAATTCGAATTGGCAGTATCTGATTCGATACTGACGATCACTTTGGGGACTGTATCAAAAGGTGTTTTAAATGTAATTTCTTTATCTACGATTGTTCCTGGCGCACTTTGCACCGTAACATTATTGCATTCAATATTACTATTTAGTGAAGTAACTTCCAGTAAATTTATATCTGACAATTATCAATATTGTCTGATATTTCTAGCAATAAAAATTCACGTATTTTCTCAAACGCTCACCAAATTATTTTTTCAATATCAAAACTGATACCACCACTCTTCCACTTTGATAAAACGCAAAATATAAAAAACACATACTTCTATTTTTCATCGTTTTCATTTTTACATAAATTTCCAAATCGTTCGGAGAACTACTAAACAGAAACAAGGAAACAAAATCTCAAAACGAAATTTGGAGGAAATTATTATGATGAACAATGAGAAATTTAGAAACAGTGTATTAGCAAAAGCAAAAATGGTTTGTGGCTTTACTTCTGAGCAGTTAATGATGCTGGAAAATATTCTGATTGAGGAAATGCGTGGATTCACATTGAAACAGGAAGAAACTCAACTAATGATTAGAGACAATGAAAATGAGAAGCTGCTTAACATTTTCTTGGTACGCAAGGAATTTGTAAATCTGTCCAAAGGCAGCATTAGTAATTATAAAGGATTTCTCGGTAAGTTTATCGCTGACACTCCGAAATCGTTAAAAGATGTGACTACCGATGATTTAAGAATTTATCTCAGTCTGTACAAAAAGGAGCGTGGAGTTTCTGATCGCACAGCTGACAACTACCGCTTAACTTTCAGTTCCTTCTTTGGGTTCTTGCATGATAACGGTTATATTCCGACTAATCCGACAGCTGCACTGGAACCGATTAAGTATAAGGCAAAATGCCGGGAATTCCTGACTCGTCTGGAAGTGGAGAAAATCCGCCGTAAAATTACTGATATTCGGGAAGAAGCAATGTTTGAGATGTTCTACTCTACCGGATGCCGTGTCAGCGAAATTGCAGATATGAATCTGTCTGATATTAATTTTGATAATAATTCCATTAAAGTGTGCGGAAAGGGCGATAAGGAACGTATTGTATTACTGACTGACAAGGCAAAACTTGCACTTCTTGACTACCTGAATGTGAGAGAAGACAAAAATGAAGATGGAACTCTGTCTAGTGATGCTGTATTTGTAAATTCAAAGGGAAAACATGCAAGACTAGGTAAGAGTACGTATGAATCCATGATTAAAGCTATGGCAACACGTGCCGGAATCAAGCGCAATGTGACACCTCATGTATTAAGACACACTTTTGCAACACACCTGTTAGAGACTACTACCATCGATGTTGTCCAGGCTTTATTAGGACATGTCAAGGCGGATACAACCAAAATTTATGCAAAGATTTCAATGAACAAAATTCAGCATGATTTTAATCTTGCTGTACTGTAACTTATTAACCAATTGGCTATTGGTTTAGAAATAGGAATTTGGCTGTCGTGAGATGGCTTATTAATGATGAATAAATATAAGATTTTGAATGCATAAATTTGGATGTTGAAGTTGTGGTTGGATGAGATTATGGTGATTGGTAGTAATAAGGCAGATATAAATCACAGCCATGCGTGGTCTACGATCACAGGAAAACCCAGTTCGTTTACGCCTGTCAGCCATACGCATGATGATAGATACTATACCGAAACTGAGATTAATAATAAGCTCAAAAGCATCGTAATCGTGAAATCGTTCACAATTGCTCTCAACAAAGTGACATCGCTGACGGAAAAAACCTATACAATAGATGTATCATTATCTGGTTATACTCCACTTATTGCCATAGCAACTGATTATGGAAATGTGGACAACAACATATTCTACTGCGGGATAAGCGGAAATAAAGTCAATATAGCAATTAAACAAGGTTACACTGGTAATGCTGCGATTCAAGCACATGTCGGGGTCATGTATTTGCATAACTAAATATGTAATATTTTCAACTTCACTTTAGTATCAGCGAATACAGTATTTGATCCAGCTTCTTTTATGAGAACATACAGAATTCCATTATATGTGTATAATTGGGCTGATACATTAGATCCTTTAACTCCATCAATAACATATGCAGCAATGGTATTTTCTACAGTATATCCATACTGTAGAAGGCTAATATTTGAATACTGATTTGTAGTGTTTTCTACTAAATCCACTTTTACGCTTTTCTTACTAGATTTCGCGCTGTTTCAAAATGTATAAAAATACACTTATGTTTATATGACTTAGTTTTATTCGTAGTAATAAGATGGATAAAACAACCATTACCAATAATGGATTAAATCACATTAGAGTCGTTAAGCTTGATGAAACATCTAGTGGAACTTTATCATTTCAAGTTCCAGATTGCGGCGGTCAGACAGCTACTGGTTATCTTATGTACGATACAATTTCTTGCTGGTTTTCATATATCAGCAATCAAAATAAGATAACAGGATTATCTAACGCAACCATTAAAGATAATGTTGTAACTTTAACAGGTCTGAAAAATTATATTCATGGGGCAGCAATTATTGCATTAAGATTTAGTTAATACGATCACATAGAATACGTTATTTAAGATATATAACATGAGCACACAATCCTTTGGCTCCATCAATAGAGGAATCATTGATGAAATGCTCATTATGATGTTAAACGAATATAGCCATAATCAATGCCATTCAAGTAAAATCTTGCATAAGCTCCAATACCATCTTTAGCTATTGTAATTTGCACACCTTTGATGCCAGCAATATTACTAGATTTTAACATGATCAAATGTATAATATTCGTTATTTTTGTATTTAAATGCAACAAATCTAGTAATAATGATGTGCTCAACACCAATGCGAAAAAAGTGGGTAATTTAACAGTAAAAAACATGTGCTATAACGGTGGCGGGTACGGCAGAACATTGTGTATAAATGGTGATTATTACGGTAAAACAGCTCCGACGAACATAGACTGTTATTACATCGCTATTAATGGTAGTGATTATAAATTATATATAGGGCTTCAGCAACATGGAACGTCTGTTATAACATGGCATTAAGCTGAAAAACGTCCGATTAAAACGGGATTTTTGTAAAGTACACACTTTAAAATTACAATGCATGTGCGAATAACTGACATTACACAGGAATTTTCCAAACAAGTTTACCACCGGAATAGAAAACAACGCCTTTAGTACCTTCTGTCATGAATCCGATATAACAGTGAGTCCCGTTTTCGTCCAAAAAATCCAAATAAACATTATTAAGGCCGTTTTCGCCTGATCTAACACCAAATGTTTGTACGTGACCGTCAAAATAAATTTTTTTGTTGCCAGCTGGCATCTTGGTGTTTATTAGATCAATATTACTACTTCGACTTCCATAGTGCATAAACATGCATTTCTAAAAGTTAAAAAGTTGGTATTCCTAAGAGGTTTTATATAGTATTGTAGTAATTTGCAACAGCGATTACTGGTTTCGTATGGCGGCTTATCTTTGTATAAAGACAATACCGGAAAAGTGTTATACAGTAGCGATTTTAATATGGCTACATCGATGTCTGCCAATGCTGCCAACCTCGTCAATAACACAACATGGTCTTGCCCTGGTATCGAGAGTGCATTAATATTGCCAGTCAGAGTAATGGAAGCATCAAACAACATACATATTTGTATGGGATTTTGGATTGTATTCGCTAATGGATTATATTTTGTACCTTTAGTAGCAACATCTTCTCCAACTAAAATAATCGGTAGTAATTACATCAATTAAAAAGTATGATCATTTTAGACCCAAACAATTTTACTGCTGTTCCAGTAGACCATGCCCCATTTTGGGGCAGAGTTTTCAGACATGTTAAACGCCATTATTCTGGTATATGGAGCACCGTAACTGGTGCCTTTAAATACAATAATGTAGTTTTCTGTATTTAAAAAAGGAATATCAGAAACTGTTTTATCAAACGCTGCCATATGTATACCATCAGACATTTTCTTTATGATATTTAATAGAGTACCTGATGTAAACTTTTTGCTAACATCTATACGGTTATCTAAATTACTAGATTTGCCATCGCGGCTTATCATGTATATTGTTGCATATTGCTCGTATGATTATGCAATATATTTGTGAAATCTAGTAATATTGGCAAAGCGAAAATAATTCAATCAACTAGCTTGTCGGATTTTGATTCTAAAGTGGTCGCTGATGGTTTATATATTGTATATGGTGTAATTAATAACGCTGGCTATATATCATTTGATATTAATTGGATGCGTTTGCAGTTTAAAATCGACCTAAACAAAGTTCAATATAGATCGAAATATGGCGATAGCTCTTTTACCGCATGGACTATACTTAGTGCTTAAATGATCATAGAGACTAGTTACTATTTATCTAGCAATGTATTGATAATATATATTTTTTTCTGTTCCTGGACCTATGTTTTGCTCATTGAAAGATGACAAATGAAAATAATATTTTGATCCATCGCCTGTAAGACAAATAATTGCATCAGCATCATTAGTATATGCTGATAGAATAATGTATTTTGATGTATTTACGTCTGTATATATGTTACCATTACCATCTGTTGTTCCAGTTACATAAGTTTCTTTTATGTGTTTTTTTAAATTACTACTCTTCTGCTTTCTGCATTGTATAAATATGCATAATTTTTATCAAAAATCTAGTAATATTGATATTGTTTTGGAAGCAGAAAATAATGTTA